>JAHEFS010000227.1 GCA_024640045.1 Chromatiales bacterium
GTTGTCTTTGCTCATGTTTCGAAGAGCTGCCGGTCGATGTCTTTGAACGCTTTGAACTCCAGGGGATTGCCGCTGGGATCGAGGAAAAACATGGTGGCCTGTTCGCCGGGCTCTCCGGGAAAACGAATGTGGGGTTCGATGATGAACTCCAGCCCTGCCGCTTCCAGCCGTTCTGCCAGGGCCTTCCAGTCATCCAGGTTCAGCACCACGCCGAAGTGTGGAACCGGTACGTCGTGACCGTCCACCGGGTTGGCGTGGAGGTCCGGCCGACTTCCGGGCGCCAGGTGGCAGACCAGCTGGTGGCCCAACAGGTCGAAGTCGACCCAGGTCGTATCGCTTCTGCCCTCCGGGCAACCGAGCAGCTCTCCGTAGAAAGATCGTGCGGCCGGCAGATCGTGCACACCAATGGCGAGATGAAAGGGCGTCAGCGATCGTTGACTCATTGCCCACTCCGATCGTCGAGCACCGAACGAATGAAATCCGTGTGGCTGCCAACGAACAGGTCAGAGACGACGCGCTTCCTGATCAGGCCGTCCTGGCCGATCAGGAAAGTGGCCCGGCGTACGCCGAACCCAAGGGGTCCGTCGACGCCATAGCTCTTGACAATGCGCTTGCTCGAATCCGCAAGCAGCGGGAAACCGAGCTCGTAGGTGCTGGAGAAGCGCTCGTGACTGCCTGAAGACTGCGGGCTGATGCCGACGATCTGCACGGAGGCCTCTTTCAGGGCATCGGCCCGGTCGCGGAAAGCACAGGCCTGGGCGGTGCAGACGGGCGAGAAGTCGGCCGGATAGAAGTAGACGAGCACGTCGCCTTTTTCCAGGAGCTCGGAAAGCTTCAGTGGGTTGCCGTGCTGATCGGTACCCTCGAAATCCGGGGCTTTGTCGCCGCTGTTGAGCATGTCGGTCTGGTTCCAGGTACGAGGGTAAGCGTCATCATACGCCGCTTCAGGCGGTCAGCGGGCAGATGTGCGCCTGGGTCATGGCCGTCAGGTCAGCGGGACTGAGGGCCAGTTCAAGCCCCCGCCTTCCGGCGCTGACGTAGATGGTTTCCAGGGTGCTTGCCGAGCTGGCCAGGAAGGTCCGGTGCGCGCGCTTCAATCCCAGCGGGGAAATTCCTCCGGTGACATAGCCGGTGGCCCGTTCCGCTCGTTGCGGATCCGCCATTTTCGCCGACTTCGCGCCAGCCGCCCGGGCCAGCAGCTTGAGATTCAGCTTTTCGGCGACCGGGACTATCGCCACCACCAACTCTGCAGTGGCCAGTTCGGCCACCAGGGTTTTGAATACTGCCGCGTCCGGTACCCCGAGTGCGGCCGCCGCCGCCAGACCGATGTCCCGGCCGTCGCTCGCAGTGCTGGTGTATTCCAGCAGCTCATGCGGTACCGCAGCGGACTTCACTACATCTATTGCCGGTGTCATCCGCCTGCCTGGCGTTCGCAGCTCATCAGCGCCACCCGCTTTGCACCGCCATCCGTATCCTGCTCGCCCACCACATCGAAACCGAGACTGCCATGAAACCTGAGTGAACCTGGATTGGGTGGGCGGACGTTCACTTCGCAGGTTACCCGGGGTATGTCCGGTGCCGCTTCGAACAGCGCCGTATAAAGGGACGCACCAATGCCCTGGCCGCGACACGCTTCGCTGACCACGATGCGATCCACGTAGAGAAACCGGTCGTAATGGTTTTTGAAGTACTGATAATTGAGGCTTGCGTAATCCGCCTGCTCGTTCAGTACCAGCAGGAAGCCGGCCAGTTTTCCCTCTGACCGGGCGAGGGTCAGGAACTGTGCCTGCCGGTGCAGTTCAGCCAGCGCGGGCTCATCGATGCTGCTGACGGCGGGAACGGCCGCTTCGTTGAGGCGCAGAATGTCCTGATAGTCGGCCTCGGTCGCCGGTTCAAAGTGGATCAAGGCTGTTCTCCAACGCTGATAATCAGCTGTTCGTCCAGGAAGCCCTCCAGGGGAAGCTGCCCCAGGTTTATCGCTCGGCCATGTTCCACAGCCTCTTCCAGGGACAGTCCTCCATACCGGTAAAGCCAGGCCGTATACAGGTGACTGGCGCGCCAGGCCACGGTGCAGTGCAGTAGCACGCCGCCTTTCGCGGTTCGAAGCGCCTGATCGAACTGCGCCACCATGTCTGG
>JAHEFS010000033.1 GCA_024640045.1 Chromatiales bacterium
TCAAGGAAGGTTCCGTGCCCGTTGGGGCACTTCTCGTACATGATGTGAGGCTGGTCGCGGTCGAAATCCTGGCGCATCAGGGTGTCGCACTCGGGGCAATTGACGACCACGATCCGGTTGTATTGTTTGCCCAGGTCGGGATCGCCTTCGTCAATCACATAATCCGACATCCAGGTTTCCTCCCGGAGACGATCCAGTTCTCCAGTCTGGAACCAAATTCCACGGCAATTCGCGCAACGATCGACTGTCACATCATCAAAACCTGCGGGTTGCATTTCTGAACGACATTTCGGGCACTGCATTTTGGAATTTCCTCGTTATTTGGTGGTCGGTTGCCCGGGTTGTCGAGCGTTTAAGGGTGACCGGAAGCCGCTATTTTAGGTTGAATGTTCGACCGCGGTCAAAATACCCGGGGCGTGGACGGATGGGCAACACCGGATACAATGGCCCGATAAGCAGAACGTCAGAACCGGGAGAGTCCAACGTGCAGGAAATTCGCAAGCTGCCCGACAGCGCGCACCGCCCCCTTAGGCCGGGCGAAACCTACCAGCCCTACGTGCCGGCAACAGAATCACCCAACGAATTCACCCTCAAGGCTCTGTTTTTTGGAGTGCTGTTCGGGGTGTTGTTCGGTTCCGCCAATGCCTACCTGGGATTGCGCGCGGGTTTGACCATCAGTACCTCGATCCCGGTTGCGGTGATGACGGTGGCCGCATTTCACGCCCTGCGCAAAATGGGTGGAACGGCCAACATTCTCGAGGCCAACCTGGCCCAGACGGTCGGTTCCTCTTCGAGCTCGGTTGCCAGTGGCGTGATCTTCACCTTGCCGGCCCTGTTCCTATGGGGCCTGGAGCCGCGTCTGCTGCAGATGACCTTGCTGGCGATGGCGGGTGGGCTGCTCGGTGTGCTGTTCATGATCCCGTTGCGCCGCTTTTTGATCGAACGTGAGCATGGGAAACTGCCTTATCCGGAAGGCACAGCCTGTGCGCATGTGTTGGTGGCCAACGAGACCGGCGGCGGCCACGCGCGTAACGTTTTCATCGGCCTGGGCGCAGGGGCTTTGTACAAGGCGCTGACGGGCTGGGCCCGCGTTCTGACCGACGAGGCCCACCTGAAAATCCCTTTCCTGCGCAAAGGCGAAGTCGGCATGGATCTGTCCCCCGCGTTGTTCGGTGTGGGATATATCCTGGGCCCCAGGATCGCAACCGTCATGGTGGCCGGTGGCCTGCTGTCGTCGCTGATCATCATTCCTGCCATCGCCTATTGGGGCGAGGGCCGACCACCACTTTATCCAGAGATGCTGCTGACCATCAGCGACATGTCGGCCTCGCAAATCTGGACCCGCTATGTCCGCTACATCGGCGCGGGGGCTGTCGCGGCAGCCGGTATCATCACCCTGATTCGCAGCCTGCCGGTCATGATCGAGTCCTTTCGCATTGGCACCGGGCAATTACGTCAACGGGTCGAGACGGTGACCGACATGCATGGCGCCCCGGCGGCAGTGGCGCCGGGTCCCCGCACCGGGCGGGACCTGCCCCTGAAATTCGTGGGCGTCGGTATCCTGGTCATCGGTCTGATGCTGGCGCTTGTTGAAGCACCGTTCGGTGCGTTGGAGCACACTCTGGAACGGGCCGTGGCGGCGGTCTGCGTGGTCATTTTCGCGTTCTTCTTCGTGACCGTCGCCTCACGAATCGTCGGATTGGTGGGCGTTACCAGCAATCCCACCAGCGGCATGACCATTGCCGCCCTGCTGGGTACTGCCGGGGTGTTCCTGGTGATGGGCTGGACCGATCTGAACGGCAAGGCGGCCGCGCTGACCGTGGGCTGCGTGGTGGCCATCGCGGCCAGCATCGCGGGTGATACATCGCAGGACCTGAAAACGGGTTACCTGTTGGGTGCAACGCCGAGATACCAGCAAATCGGTGAACTGATCGGCGTGCTTTCCTCGGCGACTTTCGTGTGCCTGGCGGTGCTGTTACTGGCCGAAACCTTCGGTTTTGGCAGCGAGGAACTGCCGGCGCCACAGGCCACCCTGATGAAACTGGTTATCGATGGAGTGCTGGAACAAAATCTTCCCTGGGGACTGGTTGCCATCGGTGCGGGCATCGCCATCGTGGCCGAGTTGTTCAAGGTACCGTCGCTGCCATTTGCCGTTGGTGTGTATCTGCCGGTATCGACCATGACGCCGATCTTCTTTGGGGGCATGCTGAAATTGTGGCTGGAGCGTTCGGCGAAGGATGAGAACGACCAGGTGGAGCGGCGTGACAAGGGCGTGCTGCTCGGCTCCGGTTTCGTTGGCGGTGAGGGCCTGCTGGGCGTGGCGATTGCCGGGGTGGCTTTCTGGCAGGGCGCGCGTCCCGAGGGTTTCGGCCTCGGCTGGCTGGGACCCGAGTGGGTGGCCAACCTGGTCGGATTCGCCGTTTTCCTGGTTTTCGCGGCCTGGTTCGTGCGGAGAATCCGTTCCTGAGCCAGCCGCTCCAGGGCTTGTCGCAATTTCGCAAGGTGACAGTGCTGCTGCGCGGTCAGTTTTTGTCCTCTACCCGGGACAAAAACTGGCAGCCGCCAGGCGTTGCTCCTGGCCGCAGGCAGCGGACAGACCGGTGTGGTCGATGGCCCGGCTAAGGACGTTTGGCCCACCAACCCGTTTTCGAGAGCTCAGGTACAATTCAGGCAGGTTGTTAAAAGCACTCAACCCTTCGCAGGAGCAAAAATGGGTTTGCGCATCATTGAGCCAACCGTAAAAGATATCGGCGACTTCGAAGTGCGGCGTTTGCTGCCGTCTGCCAGGCACAGGACCGTTGGGCCGTTCGTTTTCTGGGATCATTTCGGGCCGGTGACCTTGCCCGCAGGTCGGGGCCTGGATGTGCGGCCGCATCCCCACATCGGCCTGGCAACCGTCACCTATCTGTTCGCAGGCGAAATCATGCACCGCGACAGCCTGGGTAAGGTTCAGGCCATCCGTCCCGGGGCCGTGAACTGGATGACCGCAGGCCGGGGTATTGTTCACTCCGAACGCACTGCCAACGACAAGCGGCAACAGGACAAGCCGCTGCATGGTTTGCAGATCTGGCTGGCGCTTCCCGTGGAGCACGAAGAGGCCGAACCGGAGTTTCATCATGTTCCTGAGGGCAGTCTGCCTGTTTTCCACCACGATGCGGTTGAGTTCACTTTGATCGCCGGGCACTGGCTGGGGCACGAATCACCTGTTCAGGTTCTTTCGCCGCTGTTTTATGCGGAATGCCGATTGGAAGCCGGGCAGCGTTTTTGTATGCCGTCAGAGTACTCCGAACGAGCCATTTATGTGGTCGAGGGCCGTCTTCGGGTCGAGGACCAGCGATTGGGACAGCACGAAATGGCCATTCTGGACCGCGATAGTGAGCCCGAAGTGGTCGCAACGGAACCGGGCCGTATCGCAGTGTTCGGCGGTGAACCTTTGGGCAAACGGCACCTCTGGTGGAATTTCGTCGCCAGTTCACGCGAACGGATTCGTGCAGCCGCTGAGCAATGGGCTGAAGGGGGGTTCGACCGCGTGCCGGGTGATGATGAGTTCATTCCTTTGCCCGACTCGCCGCCCTGGAAGAAGTGAGCATGCTGGATGTCGTACATGCCGCTGTCACCTGCCCCTATTGTGGGGAAGGGGTCGAACTGCTGGTCGACTGCCCGGAGGGCCGTCACGAGTACGTGGAGGATTGCCAGGTCTGCTGTCGGCCCATGGCGATCGAAGTCGTGGTGGAGCTTGGGCGCCCGGTACGGATCAGTGCGTCGCATGAAGATGATGTATAAGATTAATAAAGGCGTTTAACCTCATGAAAAAAATAAAAGTACCACATACTTTGGTATTGCTTTACACCATGGTGGTGTTGGCCTGGTTGATGACCATGGTCCTGCCAGCCGGACAGTTTCAGACAGAACTCAACGCCCATGGCCATGAGGTGGTCGTCCCCGGGACTTACGAACACCTGGTCGAGGTCGATGCGCCCTCGGTGTGGTCGTTGTTTACGGTCATTCCGCGCGGACTGGAATCTGCCCAAGGCATCATTTTCTTCATCTTCATCATCGGCGGCGCCCTGGCCGTATTGCGCGCAACGGGCGCGCTGGATGCAGCATTGGCCCATGTGCTTGAGCGCTTCGGCGGGCGCCCGGCTCTACTCATCCTGATGGGGATGCTGGCATTCGCAGTAGGCTCCTCGACCATCGGCATGGCCGAGGAGTACATCCCGCTGGTGGCTATTCTCATCACCCTCTGCATCGGTATGCGCATGGATACGGTGGCAGCGGTCGGCATCATGGTCGTGGGCTATGGCATCGGTTATGGCACCGCAGTGATGAATCCTTTCACGGTGCTGGTGGCCCAGGAAGTGGCTGGGGTCACACCGGTTTCGGGGCTGGGGTTCCGGCTGGCAATGTTCCTGCCGTTTTTCGCCATCGGGTTCTGGCATGTCTTGCGCTACGCCCGGAAAGTCAGGGCCAATCCGGCTGCTTCCCTGGTGGCGGACGTGCCCGAGGCGCAACCCCCGGAACCACCCGTGGTCGGCAACCTCACCGGACGGCAAAAACAGGTTCTGGCTGTCACCGGCGTGGCGCTGGCCATCGTGGTCTGGGGCATTAAGCAATACCAGTGGTACTTTGTCGAACTGGGTGGAGTTTTCCTGGCTTTGACGATCGTGGTGGGATTGCTTGCGCGCATGTCGCTGGATGACATGGCGAAAAATTTCATCGGCGGCGCGGGGGAGTTGATCGGCACGGCTTTGCTGATCGGATTTGCCCGCTCCATCGAGATTATGCTCAGCGACGGCCAGGTGCTGCACACCATCGTCAATGCCCTGGCCCAGCCCTTGCAGGCGGTGGGAGGGGAGCTGTCGGCCGTCGGCATGATCCTGATCCAGAGCGTGCTGAATTTCTTCATTCCGTCAGGCTCTGGCCAGGCTTACGTGACCATGCCGATCATGGCCCCGATTTCGGACATTGTGGGTGTCAGCCGCCAGGTGGCGGTCCTGGCCTACCAGATGGGTGATGGTTTCATGAACATGATCGTCCCCACGAATGCTGTGTTGATGGGCATCCTGGGGATTTGCGGGATTCCCTATGAGCGCTGGTTCCGTTTCATCTGGCCCCTGATGCTGCAACTGATACTCGCCGGCAGCGTGACCATCGTCATCGCGGTATTGATCGGTTACCAGTAAACTGGGCGTCCGGGAAACTGAGGGTTTGGGTACATCTGGATTCCCGATCCCAGTGTGCCTGATCCCCTTTGGACCATGATGTTGGACAAGTACCTCAACCTGGACTCGCGGGACGATGCGTTACACGTTCGCATCAGCGACGACTGGGTATTCGAAAACGTGTCCGAGCTGGAGTTGGCTGCCGCACGCGTGGAGCCGGCACCCGGACAGACAGTACTGTTCGAGTGCAGCGGCCTGACCGAAATCGATATCGCCGGAGCCTGGGTGCTGTATGACCGGTCACAGCAGCTGGCCGAACTGGGCTTCGAGTCCGACTTTCTGGGTTTCAGGGATGCCCACTTCAAGTTCCTGAGACACATCATCGATGCGGCGGCGATTCGCGAATACGAACCGGAAGGCGAGTCACCTGAGGCTCTGCATCCGGTAAGGGAGTCGCTGGAGCAACTGGGTGCGGCGACAGCCCGCCAGTTGGAAGATGTCGGACAGATTGCGCGGGCCGTTCTGGATGGAACCCGCAGGCCTTCGTTGCTGATCATCGGCGAGACACTCAAGCAAATCCGCGAGGCCGGGGTGCAGGCTGTACCCATCGTGGTCACCATTACGTTCCTGATCGGTATCGTGCTCGCCTACCAGGCATCAGCGCAGTTGGAGCAATTCGGAGCCAAGGTGTTCGTCATCGATCTCGTCAGCATTGCGGTGATGCGGGAAATGGCCGGGCTGATGGCCGCGGTCATGGTGGCGGGCCGCTCCGGCAGTGCGTTCGCGGCTTCATTGGGCACGATGAAGCTGAACGAGGAGCTGGATGCGCTGCGGGTGATGGGTTTGAACCCCAACCAGATCCTGGTGCTGCCGCGGGTATTGGGCCTGCTGATTGCTTTACCGTTGCTGACCGTGATCGCCGATATTTCCGGTCTGGCCGGCGGCGCGCTGATCGCGATCGGCTCGCTGGACATCAGCTCTACTCAGTTCTTCGAGCGCGTGGCCTCCAGTACCGGGCTGGACGACTTCTATGCGGGCCTGGTCAAAGCTCCATTTTTCGCGCTGCTCATCGCATTGGTCAGCACCTTGCGGGGTCTGCAAGTCACCCACGGTGCGGAAGAGTTGGGGCGGCTGACGACGCGCGCGGTAGTCGAATCGATCTTCCTTATCATCGTGGCCGACGCCTTTTTTACCACCCTGTTCACGAGGATTGGTTTCTGATGGAAACGATCATCCAGGTCGAAGGTCTGGTCAACCGGTTCGGTGAACAGGTTGTGCACGAAGACCTGTCGCTGGACGTGTTCCGGGACGAAATTCTGGGCCTGGTGGGTGGTTCAGGTAGCGGGAAATCCGTCCTGATGCGCAGCATCCTGGGCCTCCATCGTCCGGCGGCGGGGCGTGTTCGGGTGCTGGGAAGGGAAATAGGCTTCCAGCAGCCTGTGCCGTCCAGCGAGATGGGTGTGCTGTTTCAGTCGGGCGCATTGCTCTCGGGGCTGACTGTTCAGGAAAACATCGAGCTGCCCATCTCGCTGCACTCTGACATGTCGCTGGAAACCCGGGCTGAGCTCGCCAATCTGAAACTGCTCATGGTGGGTTTGCCGCTCGCGGCGGCTGATAAATTCCCAGCCGAACTCTCCGGCGGCATGAGGAAGCGGGTGGCGCTGGCCCGGGCCCTGGCGCTGGAACCCCGCGTGCTGTTCCTGGACGAACCGACCGCCGGGCTCGATCCGATCGCCGCGACGGAATTCGATGAGCTCATTACCTACCTCCACGACAGCCTCGACCTGACCATTTTGATGATTACCCACGACCTGGACAGCTTGTTCGGCGTCTGTGATCGCATCGCGGTGCTGGTGGACGGGAGCGTTATAGTTGGTACAGTAGAGGAAATCTTTCAATCCAGGCACCCTTGGATTGCCGGTTATTTCGGAGTGCCGCGCGCTCAGCGCGCGCATGGCGCACTCAGGGACAGGAAACGTGGGCAACCGTA
The DNA here is from genome assembly GCA_024640045.1 of Chromatiales bacterium. Classification (GTDB taxonomy): domain Bacteria; phylum Pseudomonadota; class Gammaproteobacteria; order Xanthomonadales; family SZUA-36; genus WTJD01. The sequence goes on from JAHEFS010000033.1 coordinate 7,153, forward strand.
ATTTCACGGTCGGAATCTTCGTCAGCTTCGGTCTGATCGCGTTGGTGACGTTCACCCTGTGGCTTTCCGGCGGGCACGGCGCGGCCGCGAGAACGACTTATTCCCTGTTCTTCGAGCGTGACGTCAGCGGTTTGATGCTGGGTGGACCGGTCTTCTACCTGGGCGTCGAGGTGGGTAACGTCCAGGCGATGAACATCATTCCCGGAGACCCTATGACCGTGCGGGTGAACATCGACGTTCTCGAAAACACCCCGGTTGATACTGGCACCTGGGCATCCTTGTACTACCAGGGCATCACCGGCGTTGCGGTGATCACGTTGTCTGGCGACCCGGGGATGAACCTGCCGCTGAAAACGCCCCCGGGCTACGAGTACCCGGTCATCGAAGTGCGTGATTCGGGCCTGGCGGCAGTACTGGCCGATGCCCCCGGCATCATGCAGAAGATCGATCTGCTGCTGGAAAAGGCCAACGGATTGGTGAGCGACGAGAACCGGGCCCTGGTGACGGAGATGCTCAACAACCTGGGAACGCTGTCGGGTGCCCTGGCGGAAAACGAAGCCTCGTTTGCCGGCATTCCCCAGGCTATCAACGCTACCTTGTCCGATGTCAGTGACACGCTGAACGAATTGCAGATGGCCGTGGCAGAAGTGCGTCCGGGACTGGGAGTGACAATGGACAACCTGTCCAGGGCCAGTTCCGACCTGGCCGGTCTGACGGCTCGTCTCGACGCATGGACAGCTGAAAATGCCGATGGTATGGAGGGCTTTATGTCAGAAGGGCTCGGCCAGGTGCCGGACCTTATCAACGATACGCGGGCAACCTTGCGGGAAGTGGAGAAGCTGATGCGCAGCCTTCGGGAAGACCCCTCGCAGCTGATTTACCGGCCGCTGGAGAAAGACGATGCAGAAAAATAGATGGGTGGTGAGGTACGTTTCTTTGCAAAAGATGCACCTCATCCCGCTGATCTTCGTGCTCGGATTAACTGCCTGCGCCAGCCTGGTCGATACCTCGCGACCGGCAGACGAACGCTACTGGCTGGAGCCCCTGATGGGCAGCCCGGCTGGCGTGACGGACCAGCGGTCGTTGCGGCTGGAGGTCACAGCCGTTCCAGGGCTGGACACTGACCGGGTACTGGAGCTTGGGCCGGACGCGAAACTGGCGCAGTTGGGCCAGGCCCGCTGGGCGGACAACCTGCCTGAGGTGTTGGAGTCCGTGCTCACTCGGAGTCTGACCGCGGCCGGATTCCGCATCACCCAAGCGTCTTCCTCGAACCGGGGGAAATGCTTGCTGCATCTCGAGGTTCAGGAGTTTTTTGTTCGCCCTTCGACGGTCCAGGTGCGATTCAACGGCCTGTTGAGCTGCGGCGAAACCGAAGCAATGGTTGTCGCTGTCTCAGCGACGGCTGCGCGTGCCACCGCGTTGACGGGGGTCATTGCCGGTTTTCAGCAGGCATTGGACGCGGCAACCCGGGACTTGCTGGAACGACTGACGGCGGTTGAACCGACGCCATGATCTTACTGGTTACCTATGTACTGATCGCCCTGGTTTTTTCATTCCTTTGCTCCATCGCCGAGGCAGTGATGCTCAGCATTACCCCGGCCTACGTGGCGTTGCTGGAGCGTGACGGCAGGCCTTCGGCCGGCCTGCTGCGCGCGTTGCGCGACAGGATTCACCGGCCACTGGCGGCCATCCTGACCCTGAATACCATCGCGCATACGGTGGGTGCAGCGGGTGCCGGGGCCCAGGCGGCTGTGGTCTTCGGTAATGCCTACCTGGGTATTGCCTCAGCGATCCTGACACTACTCATTTTGATCTTCTCTGAAATCATCCCCAAGACCATGGGTGCGCGCCACTGGCGTAAGCTGGCGCCGGCGGTAGCCTATGGCCTGCGTTTTCTGGTCTGGGTGCTGTATCCGTTTGTGCTGTTGTCGGAAAAAATAACCGGCGGCTCAGAGGCAGGGAACACCTTGAGCGGCTTCAGCCGCAGTGAGTTCACAGCCATGGCGGAACTGAGCGCCGAGGAAGGCCAGTTGGCGCGCCGCGAGTCGGAAATTCTCAAGAACCTGATGACCTTACGTCAAGTGCGGGTGCAAGGCGCCATGACTCCCCGGACCGTGATTTTTTCCCTTCCTGACCGGACCACGGTGGAGGAGTTCTTTCACAAGTACGACCATGTGCGGTTTTCCCGTATCCCGATTTACGGGAACGACCCTGACGAGGTGGATGGTTTCGTACTGCGCGGAGACATGCTGCTGGCACAAGCACGGGGAAATACCCACAAGCACTTGTCCGACTACCGTCGCGACATGCCAGCCATCCCCGAGACGATTTCCCTCGCACGAGCGTTCAATCACCTGATGCGCGTCGAGTCACATATTGCCCTGGTGGTGGACGAGTACGGTGACCTGCAAGGCTTGCTGACACTGGAAGACATCCTGGAAACCCTGCTGGGCCTGGAAATCGTTGACGAAGGCGACGTGTCCACGGATATGCAGGAACTGGCGCGACGCCAGTGGCGCAAGCGCGCAAGAAAAATGGGCCTGGACTCCTGAAGCCTATTCGTAACGCAGGGCGTCGATCGGGTCGAGTTGAGCCGCTTTGGCTGCCGGCACAATGCCGAAGACGATACCGACCGCTGCACAGAAGCCGAAGCTGAGGCCCACTGCCCACAGCGGTACGTGCGCTTCCGGGAAGCCCGGTAGCAAGGCCGATACCATGGCGCCGAGCCCAAAGCCGATGGCGACACCTGCCAGGCCGCCGATCATGCACAGGGTGAGTGCTTCGATCAGGAACTGCAGCAGGATGTCCTGTCGCGTCGCTCCCAGCGCCTTGAGGATGCCGATCTCACGGGTTCGTTCGGTCACCGAGACCAGCATGATGTTCATAATGCCAATGCCGCCCACCAGTAGAGAAATTCCGACGATACCGGCCGAGACCGCCGTAATGGTGTTGATGACGGTGTTGAAAGACTCCGTCAGCTGTTCGGGCGTCTGCACGCGAAAGTCGTCCGGCTCACCTGATTTCAGGCCATGCTCCTGGCGCAGTACCCGGCGGATCCGCTCCTTGACCTCTTCCTGCCGGGTGATATCGTCCACCAGCAGCTGAATCTGGATATCGAGGTCGCGCGAGGTGCCCATGATCCGCTTGGCGGTGCTGTAGGGCAGAAGCACGTAATCATCCTGCGAAAAGCCCAGCAATTCGCCGCGCTTTTCGAGCACGCCGACGATCTTGCACCACTCACTGCCGATGCGGAAATATTCGCCGACCGGATTTTCCGGCATTTCCAGGTTTTCGATTACATCCACGCCGATCAGGCAAACCAGGCGCCGGCGCTCATCGTCTTCGTGGGTGAAAAAGCGGCCCTCCTGGGGGAACACGCTGTTCACTTCCAGGTAGCTGGGCCCGATGCCAATGACCTGAGAGAAAGAACTTTGCGAACGGTAGCTAATGCCGCCGCGCCGGCCGCTTTGCGTGTAGAGAACGGGCGTGAGGTGCGAGATCCCGTCGATGCGGCGTTCGATCACCTGCATATCGTGGTCCCGGAGCCGGGCGAAACGCCCTTGCAATTGCTTCTTGAACGGCGTGTAGGACCGGATGGTCAGCGAATTTCCGCCGAGGCCCGCAAACTGCGAATTGACCGTGTAGGACAGGCCCTGGACGATGGATACTACGGCGATGACCGAGGTGACGCCAATGATGATGCCCAGCGAGGTCAGCAGTGAGCGGAACCCATGGGCGCGAATGGATTCCAGCGCCGAGCGGAAGCTTTCCAGCAACATGAACATCAGGCCGATCTCCTGACCTGGCGTTGATCGGATTCGACATTGCCGTCGGCCAGTCGGATCACGCGCTCACAATGGGCGGCGATGTCCGGTTCGTGGGTCACCATGATGATGGTCTGGCCCTGTCCATGCAGTTCGTCGATCAGCGCCATGATCTCGGAACTGGTCTTGCTGTCGAGGTTGCCCGTGGGTTCGTCCGCCAGCAGGATGGCCGGGCCTCCCACCAGTGCCCGTGAGATGGCGACTCGCTGGCGTTGTCCGCCGGACATCTGGTTGGGCAGTGAGTCGGTGCGATCGCCCAGGCCGACGCGTTCCAGTGCCTCGGCCGCCATTCGCTGGCGTTCCGCGCGAGGGATGCCGCGGTAAACCAGCGGTTGCATGACGTTTTTCAACGCGGAGGCGCGCGGCAGCAGATTGAAGCTCTGAAATACGAACCCGATCTCGCGGTTACGCGCCGTGGCCAGTTCCGCCTCGTTCATTTCGCCCACGTTGCGTCCGTTGAGCAGGTAATCCCCGCTGGTGACCCGGTCCAGGCAGCCGATGATGTTCATCATGGTGGACTTGCCAGAGCCCGAAGCGCCAACGATGGCCAAGTATTCGTTGCGGTCAATGTCGAGGCTGACGCCATTGAGTGCGTTCAGCGTGTAGTCGCCCATTTCATAGGTCCGGTAAACGTCCCTGAGTGAGATGACCGGCCCTTCATTGGTTGTGGACGAATTCAATCCTCGTCTTCCTCTTCATCGGCAGACTTCTTCTCGACTTCATCGCCATCGGCCAGGTTGCGCAGCGTGCGGAACGGGCCGGTGACCACTTGTTCGTCCGCTTCGACGCCTTCCAGGATCTGTATGTCGCTGTCGCTGGAAATGCCGGTTTTCACTTCACGGCGCACGGCCGTGCCATCCTCGACGACGAACACGAACGCTTTTTCGTCACCGCCTTTGGTGTCTTGCTCCTCGTCCAGTTTGACCTCCTCATCGTAGCGAACTGCCTGCACTGGTATGGCGAGGGTTTCCTCGGAAGTCTGCGTGTAGATATCTGCCCGGACACTCATGCCGGGATACACCTTGATGTCCTCCTGTTCGTCCAGAAGTATCTTGACCAGGAAGGACAGGCTCTGCTGCCCGGGCGCCTGGCGCGCAACCGAGGCAATGGACTGTACGGTGCCGGCCATCGGCGTGTCCGGATGGGCGGCCGGAAAGACGTCGGCGCGCTGCCCTTCACGCACGTTGGCGATATCGGCCTCATCGACCTGCACTTCGGTCAGCGTTTCCGAGGGATCGGCGATGATCATCATGGTGGAGCCCGGGATGTTGGTGGTGCCGGCGATCACGGTTTCACCTTCCTTGACGTCCACCTGTATCACGATGCCGTCGATGGGTGAGCGGATTCGCGTCTTGTTCAGCAGTTCCTGTGACTGGTTCAGCGCTGCTTCGGCCTGGGTCAGGGATTCCTGGGACGAGCGCAAGTCTACGCGCGCCAGGTCCAGCTGGTTTTGCAGAATTTCGAAGCTGTCTTCGTCAACCAGTTTCGACTCGAACAGGGTTTTTTGCCGCTGGTAGCGTTCTTCCAGGTTTTCGATCAGCAGTCGCTGGCGCTCAATCGCGATCCGCTGCATCCGCACCTGCGCCTCCCTTTGGTCGACCTGCGCCTGGTAGGACTCCGGGTCCAGCGTGATGACCCGGTCGCCCTTGGTTACGGGATCGGCCTCCTCGACATGGACTTCAACCACCTGGCCGATGACTTCGGAGCGCAGTTGTACCTGTTGCCGAAAGGCCAGGGTGCCGGAGGCCAGGATCGAACTCTTGATGGGCTTTAACTCCACCTGTGCCATTTCGACTTGCTTGGCCTTGCTGCCGCCGGTCATTTTTGAGACCACTGACAGCCCTACCACCAGCACCGCGATGCCGGCAAAGATCAGGAATTTTCTCATGGGTTACCCCGGTCAGACCATGACAGCCCAGATGCCGAAAATCAGCGCCCAGGGCAACACCGCCACGATGACCGACTTCGCCATGGAAGCGCCAGTCCAGCGGGCGTACCCAATGCTCATCAACGCCAGCATCCAGAGGTTGGTCAGTTGCAGGGCGTTGCCCCAGTTAAACCAGGGATCACCGGCCTGGGCGTGGATGAACAGGGCGTTCATCGACAAAGGCTGCAACTCGTGTTGGGCGAGTTGATTGTTATCCGCCATGAATATCACGACGAAAGCCGCCAAGGGTCCGATGACACCGACGAACGCGGTCCAGGCACTGAACGAGAACCACTGGCCCCACTTGATCTCGGCTCCGGCTGTGAGTTTGTTGGCCAGGTGCAGGTAAGTGGACTGGATGGTGTAAATCACCAGTGTCATGACCACGATGGCGACCATGGTGATCATCATGGTGCTGCCGGGTTTCATGAAATTACGAATGCCTTCAGCCGCTTCCGCCCGCCGCTCTACGGGTTGCTGGCGGATGGTCTCTTCGACCAGGTAGTCGAAATCGACCCAGCTGTAGTAATAGGCCATCATGGCGCAGGCCAGGAGCACACTGACCAGCAGCGGCCACCACAACCAGGCGGTATGATTCTTGACGTTTTCAAGCGCCTTGCCCGGCGCAGTGAAGATATCCGCCATCGCGTTGAAGGCGGTATAGGAATTATCTGACATTGGTTATTCTCCCATTCAGGATGACCGGCTACGGATCCAAAATCCCCTCCTGACCGTGTCAGGATTGACCAGCTTACAACTATGCGGTATTTCCAGTATGTTCGACAGGGTCAAAAGTCCTGTATTTGAGCAGGGTCAAGCGCATTGAGCTTTAAGGGGGTCAGGTACCTCTGATTTGATTAAATTTTCCTGGCCCCAATTGTAGAGACATTGAAAGATATTGGGGTGCGCGACGGTCCATTGGATATCACGCAAGCCAGTCCAGCCAAGGAGCGACAGTATGCTGATCAGGAGAACCCCGGATATCCGTCCTTCGGAGATTACGGGCGAAACCGTTTATCTGAACCGCCGTCGGTTTCTATCCACGGCGGGCGTGGTGACGGCGGGGCTGATCGGGCAGGGCTCGGTCATGGCTGGCCTGACCGGGGATGCAGGAGCAACAGGACAGGTGCTCGAAGGGGTCAGGCAAAGCGCATTTGGCGCAGGCCTCACGCCAAACTCCTGGGAAGACATCACCACCTACAACAATTTCTACGAATTTGGCACGGGCAAGAGCGATCCTGTCGAGAACGCGCAAGCCTTTCGCACCCGGCCCTGGCAGGTCGAGGTGACGGGGTATTGTGACAAGCCCGGCACCTACGCCTACGAGGACGTGATCCGGGATGCTGCGTTAGAGGAGCGGATCTACCGTTTGCGTTGTGTTGAGGCCTGGTCGATGGTCATCCCGTGGGTTGGAATCCCGCTGGCGGACATCCTCAAACGATTCGAACCCAACTCCAACGCCAAATATGTTCGCTTCAGAACGTTATTCGACCCGGAACAGATGCCCGGTCAACGCCGCCGGGTGCTTGATTGGCCCTACGTCGAGGGCTTGACGATCGCGGAAGCCATGCACCCTTTGGCCATCATGGCCGTTGGGGTCTATGGCCGTGTTCTGCCCAACCAGAATGGCGCGCCCATGCGCCTGGTGGTGCCGTGGAAATACGGCTTCAAGAGTATCAAGTCCATCAACCAGATCGAGTTCACTGATCGCCAGCCCCGGACCAGTTGGGAAATGGCGGCCCCGCAAGAGTACGGCTTTTACGCCAACGTGAACCCGGAAGTGGATCACCCGCGCTGGAGCCAGGCGCGGGAGCGGGCCATCGGAGCCGGGCTGTTTGCGCCAAAGCAGGAAACATTGATGTTCAATGGCTATGCAGACCAGGTGGGCCACCTGTACCAGGGCCTGGATCTGCGCCGGAATTACTGATCTCTGCCGCTTGTGAAGGTGAAACCCGGTTCCAGGGCGTTCGTCGTCGGGCTGAAGGTGTTGGTGTGGCCACTGTGCCTTGCGCCGTTGGCGGCCATGCTGCTCGGACTGTTCGAGATCGCGGGTTTCAGACTGGGCGCGAATCCGGTCGAAGAATTGCTGCACCGCTGCGGCCTGTGGGGTTTCAAATTCCTCCTGGCTTCCCTGGCGATAACGCCGCTGCGCCTCTGGCTGGGGTGGAACTGGCTCATTCGCTTCCGCCGCTTGCTGGGCCTGTTCGCATTTTTCTATATCCTGCTGCATTTCTTGGTGTATGTCGTGCTCGACCAGGGGTTGGATGTGGGCGCAGTGGTCGAGGACGTTGTCAAGCGGCCTTACATCACGATCGGTATGGCAGGGCTGCTGCTGTTGTTGCCATTGGCGGTGACTTCGACGCGCGGCATGATGCGGCGCCTGGGACCGCGCTGGCAGAAATTGCATCGACTGGTCTACGTGATCGGCATTCTGGGCGTCTGGCATTTTTATTGGCAAGTCAAACAGGACATCCTGGAGCCCGTGCTTTATGGGCTGGTACTGGCGGTTCTGCTGGGCGCCCGTATCTGGCATCGGCGGCAAAAAAGGCCCGCAAGTCCGGGCTGAGTAGCCGAGCGGAAACTGCAATCTTCCTGCCTCTGAAGTAAAATTCGGGACAGGATTCTGACCGGTAAGCGCAAATGCCTGGGAAAGCCTTTCATTCGTTCATCAGCGTGCTGCTTGTACTCGCCAGTTCGGCGGGTTGGTCCCAGGAAGCGTTGCGGTTACTTTCGGACCAGGCAGCCAAACATGTCGGGGAGTTCGCGCAGGTCTGCGGTGTCATCGCTGGTACCTACTATGCCCGGAGTTCAAACGGCGGGCCGACCTATCTCAATTTCGATAAGCCTTATCCGGACAATGAATTCACCGTGATCGTCTGGCGCAAGGATCGCAAGAATTTTCCCAACAAGCCAGAGTTGTTATCGCAGCACAAGGCCTGTGTCACCGGCACCATCGAGATTTACAGAGGCAAGCCCCAGATCGTGGCGAAGCAGCCGGAGCAGATTATTTTCTGGCCGCTGGAGCCAGACCCCACCACCGGGGACTGAAGCCACGGCCTGATCGGGTTTCTCAGAAGGATGGCAAGCGGTGTCCGCCCGATTATAGTGTCTGGCCCCTGTTTTCCGGGCCAGTTGGCACTATTGGCCCGCAGGCGGGGTCGAGTACACTTTGCGTTGAGTGGGTACCCGCCCGATTCGATCAGCACATCAATTAAGTCAAGGAACCGATCGCAATGACCAATGCAGCCTGGCAGGAAAGAAAAGCCAATGCCTTTGCCCGTGGCATGGGCAACATTTTTCCGATTTACGTGGAGCGTGCGCTCAATACCGAAGTCTGGGATGTCGAAGGCAAGCGCTATCTCGATTTCGGCGCCGGAATTGCCGTGGTAAATACCGGGCACAGCCACCCGGAGATCGTAGCGGCGGTCAAAGAACAGGTAGAGCGGTTCAGCCACACCTGCGTCATGGTCAACCCATACCCCTCGGCGGTCGAACTCGCCGAGCGCATCAATGCGATCGTGCCGATTGAGAATGCGCGCACCATGTTCTGCTCGACCGGGGCTGAGGCAGTGGAAAACGCCATCAAGATTGCCCGGTCGAAAACGGGGCGTCCCGGGGTGATCGCTTTTTCCGGCGGTTTCCATGGGCGCACCAACCTGTGCATGGGACTGACCGGAAAGGTCATCCCCTACAAGAAAGGCTTTGGGCCGTTCACGCCGGAAATTTATCATGCGCCATTCCCGGCTGAATACCTGGGCGTCTCGGCCGAGGATTCCCTGCACGCGCTGGAGGCCCTGTTCAAATACGATATCGATCCGGCCCGCGTCGCGGCCATCATCATCGAACCGGTCCAGGGTGAAGGCGGGTTTTACCCGGTGCCAAGGGGGTTCATCGGGCAGTTGCGCCAACTGTGTGACCAGCATGGAATCGTGCTGATCGTGGACGAGATCCAGTCCGGCTATGGCCGCACGGGCACCATGTTCGCGGTTGAGACCGAAGGTGTGGAGCCCGATCTCATTACCCTGGCCAAGGGCATTGCCGGCGGCTATCCCATCGCGGCCGTGTCGGGTAAGGCCGAAGTCATGAATGCGCCGGACCCCGGTGGCCTGGGAGGCACCTACGCGGCATCGCCGCTGGGCTGCGCGGCGGGACTGGCGGTGCTGGACATTATCGAGCGTGAGTCACTGTGTCAGCGGGCCGCGGAAATCGGCGAGCGCCTGCAGGCGGGATTGCATGCACTCAGCGACAAACATCCGGGCCATATCGGTGATATCCGCGGCAAGGGCGCGATGGTGGCCATGGAACTGGTTCACGATGGGGATGCTACCCGGCCCGATGCCGAGCTGACCGCCAGCCTGAGCAAGCAGGCGAGTGAAGCCGGCCTGCTGATCATTTCCTGCGGTGTGCGCGCCAACGTCATCCGCATCCTGGTGCCGCTGACGATTCCGTTCGAACAGTTGGACGAAGGTCTGGAGATACTGGGCCAGGTGTTCGAGGCTTGTATCAAAGCTTAGATAGACGCATTTTAAGCCAATGAAAATATTCAAGAAAATACTGAAAATATTCGGGTCTCTTTTGGTTCTGGTCGTCGTTCTGGGCGGACTGTTTGCCGCGCACACTTGGTATTTCAAGCCCGTCACCATCGATCTGTTCTTTGCACGGACCTTTCTCCAGATTGGGCTGGAAAGTCCGGAAATGATGAGCTCGATCCGAGTGCTTGAACCCTTGGGTATCAAGGGCCACAACGCGGAACTGGATGATGAAAGCATGGAAGCGGGCGATCGCTTCATGGAACGCATGCGCGAAGCCCACCAGATGCTCAAGTCCTACGAGGACGAGAGCCTGGACGAAGCGGACCTTATGTCGAAGCGTGTCGCGCTGAGCATGATGGACCTGGTGGTTGAAGACGGTATGAGATTCCGTTTTCATAACTACCCCGTCAACCAGCTATTTGGCGTACAGAACGGCTTCCCTTCTTTCATGGAATCCACCCACCAGGTGGATTCGGTTCGCGACGCTGAGCACTATGTGACCCGGTTGTCGAAAGTCGGCGTCAAATTCGACCAGGTGCTGGAAGGGCTGCGCCACCGCGAACAACTCGACATACTGCCGCCGCAGTTCGTGATCACGAAGGTGTTGGAAGAGATGAGGAACTTCGTTGCGACCCCGGCGGAGGAGGGCATTCTCATGGTGGCCTTGACCAGAAAGATGGAAGAGGCCGCTTTGCCAACCGACGAGCAGCAGCGGATCGCGCTGGACGCCAGGGCCCAGATCGAGAACACCGTGTATCCAGCTTACGGGCGACTGATCGCTTATTTCGAGCAACTCGATGACAAGGTGTCGGAAAATAATGGGGTCTGGGCTTTGCCCGATGGTGATCAGCTGTACGCCCTGGCTATCAAACTGTTCACTACTACTGACTATACGGCGGATTACATCCACGATTTCGGCTTAAGTGAAGTCGACCGGATCCAGGCCGGGATCATGGAGATTCTCGAAACAGAAGGCTGGGACGTGTCGGGTGGCTTTACCGCCGCCATCGGAGAAATGGCCGACAACGAGAAGTTTTACTATTCCGACTCGGCCGAGGGCCGCGAAGCCATCCTGGCAGACTACCAGTCCATCATCGACGAGGTAGCGGAGAGACTCGATCCCTATTTCGATGTGAAGAACGAGTCGGGAGTGGAAGTCCGGCGTATTCCAGAGTTCAAGGAAAAGACCTCGCCGGGCGCCTATTACCAACGACCGGCTTTCGATGGTTCGCGTCCCGGCGTCTTCTTCGCCAATTTATACGACATCCAGGCGACACCCACGTACAGCATGCGGACACTGGCCTACCACGAGGCCATACCCGGGCATCATTTCCAGATTGCCATCCAGCAGCAGCAGAAAGACCTTCCTTTTTTCCGCCGCATGATACCGTTCACGGCCTATACCGAAGGCTGGGCATTGTATGCAGAGCGCGTCGCCTGGGAACTGGGCTTGCAGGAAGACCCCTATGACAACATCGGCCGCTTGCAGGCGGAATTGTTCCGCGCCGTGCGCCTGGTGGTCGACACCGGGATTCACGCCAAGCGTTGGAACCGGGAGCAGGCCATCGAGTACATGATGGTCAATACGGGGATGGCTGAGAGCGATGTGATAGCGGAAATCGAGCGCTACTTCGTGATGCCCGGCCAGGCGCTGGCCTACAAGGTCGGCATGACCAAGATTCTCGAACTGCGCGATCTGGCGCAGGCGGAATTGGGCGAGCGGTTCGACATGCGGCAGTTCCACAACGTGGTGCTGACCAAAGGTGCGTTGCCCCTGAATATCCTGGAGGAAGTCGTGCGCGATTACATCGCTGACACCCAGGGCGGCGCGACCGGTTAGGCCGGCCACGGTGCACCTCCACCGGGCCGTGCAGTGGGTGCTTTTTTGCCTGGCGTTGCTGCTGCCTCACTCTGTTCCGGCACAGGAGGCCGAGCCGGCTGAGCCGTACGCCGCCGGGGTTCCTTCGGTCGACTGGTACTACGCTTCCGCCTTCGGCACCGGACTGTACCGGGCGGGTGAACGTACGGTGACCGTAGTCCGGCTGCCGGTCGCATGGAAAATTCCCGAATCGGACGACAGAGCCTGGAGCGCGCGCATTCTTGCTCCGGTCTCCATCGGCGCGGTTGATTTTGGTCTTGAAGACATCGTGGAGCAACCGCTCGATTCCGTCTCGCTGCTGACCTTTACACCCGGGGTGGAGTTCACGATTCCACTGGGGGAACTCTGGACGCTGAGTTCCTTCGCAACCCTGGGCGGTGGTGTGGAATTCGACGGCGATGACCGTGCCTGGATCTATTCCGCGGGCGTCAGTGGCAGGCGTGAGCTGGCCTGCCAGAACTGGCAATGCCGGCTGGGCTTGTCCATGACCTGGGCCGGGTTCAATTCCAATACCAATGAGCGTGACTCGATGTCCAACCTGGCCGCTGGCCTTGACCTGATCGCTCCGGGTGGACTGGAAGCATTCGATCGCCTGTTGCGCCCGGGTGTGGTCCTGGTATACCGCAACTACCTGTCCGAACTGGATTTCATTTTTGACCCATTGGGTATGGAACCCTTGCGCCAGGAATGGGAACTCGGTTTCAGCCTGAATGCCAGCAGGCCGTTTTCACTGCTGGGCTATCAGTTCGATCGTTTCGGGTTGAGCTACCGCCGCAGCGGTCACCTGCGCGGCATTCACCTGGTCGGCACGTTTCCTTTCTGACCGGACTCAAGGCTTGTTTGCCACGCCATCCCCGGCGGTAATCACTTCCAGCTCGAGGATCACCAGGCCTTCAGTCACCGCTTCCACGGCCTTGGATTGCTGAATTTTCACCCGGTCACTCAATGCTGGCTGCGCCGAGTTCAGCCGCTCCGCGACAGCAGCTGCGCGCGACCCGGCCAGGGCGAGCAGCTCGGCTTCGCTGGTCGTCTCGCTGCGGATAAGCCTTTCCCGTAGCCCGGCGAGATAGGCTACTTCGTCAATCACACCGGGGGTTTCGGTGCCCTCTTTCGGTGGAGCCGTGAACTGCAGGGCGAACCCGGCAAGGTCCAGCTCCGGCAAACGTTCCGAGGCGAGCGATTCCATGACTTCCCTGGTCCCCGCGGGTTGACCGCTGCCGGTCAGTTCACCTGCCCTGGTTTCCTGTGCCGCTTCAAATTTCTGGGTTTGCAAGGCCAGGCCGTCAGCTTGGGGTTCATAGACACCGCTGGCCTGCAGCGCCAGTGAGGGCCTTTGCAGCATGGCCTCGCCGAGCTTGGCCAGTTTCTCCTGGTCAGGCGGCGAGATTTCGGCGCTGCCCGGAGTGAATTCGAGTTGGCCGAAATCTTCCGAATCCATGCCGACCAGTGCGCCAAGGAGACGGAACGGGGCGGTAACCGCCTTGGTGATGAGGTTGCCCAGTGCTCGCCAGACCACACCGCCAATCTTGAATTCCGGGTCGTCCAGGTTGCCGGTGACCGGTACGTCGAGATCAATGACGCCGTTGGCGTCTGTCAAAAGAGCAACGGCCAGCCCAAGCGGCAGGCTGCCGGCGTCAGGGTGGTCGCTCTTCTCTCCGAGCTTCAATTCGCGCACGATGATCTTGTTTTGTCCGTTCAGCTGGCGCTGGACCAGTTCGTAGCCGAGATCCATGTCGAGCCGTCCGCCTTCGATGGGGTAGCCGGCAAAAGACACGGTATAGGGCGTCAGTCGTTGCATGTCGAGGTTGCGGAAGGTCATCTGGATATCCGCGCTGTCCGTGACGTCCCAGGGGTTGAGTTCGCCGTTGATGCGTGCCAGACCGTATTCATTCACCTGGCCTTCCAGCTGTACCCTGGCCGGTTCGGATGACCGGTTGGCGAGGGCCGAGATTTCGCCATTCAGGGCCCTGATCTCCGCGCGAAATGGCAGCGGCAGCGAAACATCGGAAAAGTCCAATCCGCTGTCACCGAAATCAATACCCGCAACGATGATGGAGAGGTCCGGCGTGGTGCCGGCCTCGCCCTCGGGGGTGCTGATCAGCAGGTCCGAGACATTGGTGCTCAGGTCTTCGGCGATGTGCAGGCGGCCATACATGCCGAGCAGGTCGACCCTGGATGTGTTTAAGGTTTCAGCGGCCAAATCCAGGTCCAGCCGTTCTATGGTCATGGACTGCCAGGCTGCGAGCCGCTGATCGCGGACGCCGTCGCGTATTTCCAGTTCGTTTACCGCCAGCCTGCCGCCAAATTTTCCAGGCTGGTCGGGGCCAAATTCAAAGCTGCCTGCCAGGTCCAGCGAACCGCTGCCCAGCTGGGCGTGAATGACTTGCGCCAGGTAGGGTTGTCCCACTGCCAGCTCGACCTGTTCCAGGTTTAGCGAGCCCTGCGCCGACAAGTCGGGCAGAAAGCCCCAGTGTCCATCCAGCGACAGCTGGCCGCCCGAAGAAAGTTCGATGCGCGCCGCGACAGGAAATTGGCTCCCTGGCTGATTATCCAGGTTGTGTGAGGTCAGCTCGATTCCCTGCAATGTGACGGAGGCGGGCAGGGTGGGCTGCTCGTCAGTGAGCTTAACGGTGGACGCGGAAAGGCCAAACTCTTCCAGTTCAATCGTCCAGCCGGCCTCTTCCGAAAAGCCCGGCTCCAGGTCGGTTTCAATTTCCGGCAGCAACTGCAGCAGGTTGATCTCGCCTGCCTGGTCCAGCTGTGCATCGACATCCAGACCCGATAACTTGATGGATCCGAATCTTGCCGATTGCTCGATCAGGTTGATCGTGCCGCCGCTCAACGCAAAGCGGTCAAGCGCAACCCATGCCGTGTCGGCACCGTCTCGCTGAATACGGGTGCCATTGGCCTCGAGTTCCAGGTTGTCCACGTGCACGTCCGGTTCGCCGGCAGGATTCAGGCGGGCGTCATAGTCAAAGCGGACGACTGCGTCCTGCATGTGCGCATTGAAAGGCAGAAAATAGTCGGCGTAACGGAATGCTTCTTCGAAGCCCGCGCCAGTGATCGCAATGGAGCCCTTCGAGACCAGCGGAGCCAACTGCAGGGTGCCGCGCCACTCGATCGACTGACCCGATGGGGTCTGGATTTTGATGCTCTTGCTGCCCTCGTGGTCGGGCAGCGTCTGCAGGTCATCGATCTGAATATCGATCGGGCCCAGTGCGACGACATAATCGCCGGCAGCGTGGTCGAGTAGCGCGAATCGGGCAGCGCCAATATTCAGGTCCTGGATGACCAGGCGGGGCAGGGCACCGCTTTCGGGTTCGGTGGTTGCGGGATCCTTTGGAGCGAATGCATCGGCCAGGCGAGTGAATCGCGTGTCCAGTCCCTCGAATCTCTCTTCGCTCAGTGCCAGTTCATCCAGGCTGATTTCACGAAATGTCCAGGCCCAGCGAAACAACGAGCTGAGCTGAAAATTCACATACAGTCGTTCCCAGGCCAGCATCTGCTCGCCGTCCGTATCACGAAGGTCAGCGCCCGCTATCTCCATGCTGAGCACGAAGGGGTTAACCTTCACCTGCCGCAGGCTGAGGGTGCGTTCGACTCCGGCCAGGGTGGCACTGGCGCTCCGCTCAATGATCCGGGGCGCCACGAAAAAACCCAACAGGGTGTAGAGCACCAGGGCCATCAGTGCCCAGAATCTTTTGCGCCGATAATTAATCCAATTCCTCATGGTCAACAAGCCCGGCCGATCCTGTGTATTTGTCATGACTAACCCCTTTCAGGCAAAAGCCCTGTAGGCGAGCAGTATAGAAAATTCCCGGTCATACTGAAAAGCATCGTTCAGGAGCCTAGTTGCCGCAACATTCGGGGATACCACAGCGCCTGGAACAGCCCCCTAGCCGCCATGAAAATCAGCACCGCCCCCCACAGACCCGGCAGGCCCCAGGTCTGGGTCATGGGTTCGAGGATAACCAGGTAGAGGACGAAAGCCACGCCCATCGTGACCATCATCGCTACCGCTGCGGTGGCCCCGATATAGACGCCGTCGAAGTGATAGCACCAGACCGAAACCACCGGCAGGGCGATCACCAGGGGCATCACCTGTGCGACCGAGGCCTGTACGGCCGGGATGTCGGTGAGTAAGCGTGTCAGCCCGTCGCCAAAACCCCAAAAGACCAGAGAGTAAACCATGCTGGCCAGGACCGCCCAGCCCCCGGAGAGCCAAACCCAGCGCTGGAAGCGCGCTCTCTCACGTTCTCCCCAGGCCTTGCCGGCCAGTGCCTCGGCGGCGTGCGCAAACCCATCGAGACCCAGTGCAATCAGCAGCATGTATTGGTTGACTACGTGGCTGGCGGCCATGTCGATGGTGCCCAGCCTTCCCGCGACTCGCATGATGAGCGCCAATGCTGTCATCAGGAAAATGGTGCGTATAAAAATAAAACCATTGACCATGATGAGCCGCTGAAATCGTGCCAGCGCCCAGGTGGCGGCATCGCGTAGCGCGCTCACCAGTGCCCCGGAACCGAGGATGCGAACCACGATCCAGACGCTGATTGCTGCCGCCAGCCACTGCGCGATGAGGGTGCCCAGGGCGATGCCTTTCACACCCATGCCAAGACCGACGACGAACCAGACGTTGAGGATTCCATTGGTGATATTCAGCACCAGGTGGATGACCAGGACACCGCTGGTGCGGCCCAGGCCGAACAGGACTCCGGCGATCGCGAAAGTCAGCAGCGTGGCCGGCGCCGCCCAGATCCGGATGTTGAAATAGTCGATCATCAGCACACCGACTTCGGCTGGCGGCGCCATTGCGCGTAGCGACAGGGCCAGGATGGGCTGCTGGAGGAGCAGCAGTATGAGCCCCAGGATGATCCCTACCACGGAGGCGCGAATAACTTCTGCATTCAGCACGCGTGTGTCGTCCCGCCCCCAGGCCTGCGCGACCAGGCCGGTGGTGCCCATGCGCAGGAAGCCAAAGGCCCAGAACAGGTAGCTGAAAACGATACTGCCCAGTCCGACCGCGGCGAGGTGCATCGCTTCTGGCAGGTGGCCCACCGCCCAGGTATCGACCAGGCCGACCAGTGGGGTGGACGAGTTGGCCAGGATCGCTGGCAGCGCGATGCCGAGAATGCGGCGATGGGGGTTGCTGTCGTCTGTTTTGGCCATTGCTCTCATGAGGTTGGTTTCGCGCAATTCCCGCGGGATTCGACACCGGTTCGAGCACCTTCAGCTGCACCAAAATGGCACCATTTTAATCTTGGCAGTGGCGCAAAGTGCGTTGTATCATGCGAATGCTGCCAGTTGCGGCAAGTGGTTGAGATTGTAGTCGGCACAGTTGATTAACGTCAGTCCTGCTCTTTCGAGTTCTCTGCCCGATCTGCTTCAGCATGACCGCCTTGCGGGGCGGGAGTTGTCCATTTTAGAGTGAGAATTAAAAATGTCTGAAAAAATTGTCGGAACCGTCAAGTGGTTCAATGACGAAAAGGGTTTTGGTTTCATCGCACGAGAGGGTGAGCGTGATGTGTTCGTTCACTTTCGCAACATCGTCGGTGAAGGTCACCGTTCGCTCAAAGAAGGCCAGCAGGTCGAGTTCACGATCGGTGAAGGCCAGAAAGGTCCGCAAGCGGAGAATGTCTCACCTGTCTGATTAGCAGGAGCGCGTCCTTCGAAAACCCGGCACGCCCCTGGCTGCCGGGTTTTTTATTTCAGGGCTGGCATGCCAGTGAAACTGTCGCGCCCGTGACCCTGTGATGACGCGCACTATAATGATGGGTGCGCGACCGGCTCGGGTCGCAGGAACAGGTTCTGAATGTTGCTGGAGGTAGGTATGTCATTAAAATCGATCAAGCTGTTGGTGGCCCTGATTTCGTTCATGTCGCCTTTAGTGCAAGCTCAGGAAGAACCACCCGAATTCACGGTCGATGGCCTGCAGCGAGTAAACGACTCCCAGGTTGACCTGCTGTACGCCTTGCCTGGAACCGATCTCAGCCGCTATCAGCGCATCTTCCTGCTGGCGCCTGAGGTTCGCTTCGTCGAGGACTACAAGCGTAAGGTCAACCAGATGTATTCCAACCGTGTCACAGACGGAGACATTCAGAAAATCCGTACGGATCTGATGCAGTTGTTCGCCGAGGAATTCGCCTCGGAGCTTCAGGACGCTGGTGGCTACGAACTGGTGACCGAATTCGGGGATGACGTGCTGGTGGTGCGCCCAGCGATCGTCGACCTGGACGTGGTCGCGCCGGAGGCTGCCGCCCGTCCAAATTCGCGTAGCCTCGTTCGATCCGTGGGGCGCATGACGCTCTACATCGAACTGGCCGACTCCGTCAGTGGTGCCACCCTGGTCAAGGCCATGGATTACCAGTACGATCGCACGCCGGTTCAATCCCACCTGCGTAACGAGACCCGAAATGAGCAGGCAGCCAGGAAGATCTTGGGTCATTGGGCCAGTTTGCTGCGGCACGCCCTGGATGAGGCGAAACAGCGTGCCATAAGCGGCTCAGACTGAGCTGCTGGCTGCCCAGCAGGCTGCCTGACTGAAGCGCCCCGCCGCTGCCGCGGCTTGGTCGCATCCGGTTTCGGGTATCAGGAAAGCTCAGCCAGGAGCCGTTCAATGAGGTTTTTGGCCCGTGCGAGATATCCCGTTCCGAACAGGTTCAGGTGGTTGAGTACGTGATAGAGCTGATAGAGGTGCTTGCGGATCGCATAGCCGGAATCGAGTGGCCAGTCCGCCTGGTAGGCCGCGTAGAACTCGTTGCTGAAGCCGCCGAACAGCTCGGTCATGGCCAGGTCGGTTTCGCGGTCGCCAAAGTAAACCGCGGGATCGAAAATCACGGGCTCACCCGTTGTCAGCCAACCGTAGTTTCCGCCCCAGAGATCGCCATGCAGTAATGAGGGGACGGGATCGTAATTTTCGAAGAAACGCGGCAGGGCCTCCATGAGTTGTAAGCCACGTCGCTGGAGATCTCCGTTATACCCATTTTGCCCGGCCCGTTCCAATTGAAATCCCAGCCGTTGGTTGCGCCAGAAATCGATCCAGTCCGCGGTCGGTACGTTGGACTGCGGCGTGCTGCCAATGGTGTTGTCGCGATGCCAGCCGTGCTGCTGCGAAGAGGCCCGGTGCATCCGCGCGAGTCCTTGACCCAGGGCGGTGGGGTCGCCCTGTCCTTCGAGTCGAAGGTGCTCCAGCACCAGGAAAGCAGCCCCTGCGGTTTGTCCCGAGGTGATCGCCTTGGGGCAGCGCAACGCGCCGCATCGCGCAATTTCGTCCAGTCCGTCGGCTTCGGCCTCGAACAT
>JAHEFS010000034.1 GCA_024640045.1 Chromatiales bacterium
TGGGCGGCCAGCAGGGGAAACGTGTTGCCGCCGTCGAGCAGGTAGATGACGGGATACCGGCTGGTCGAGGTGGCGTAGTCTTCCGGCAGATCAACAAAAACATGGAAACTGCGATCCCATCCCTCGGGCCGGAATTCGTGGTATTCAACGTCACCCAGCGATTGCAGATGATGCGTTTCGATCGGGGATGCATGCAGCGCCATGGGCTGGAAACACAGCACGACCGTCAGTGACAGCCCCCAGCGAAACAAGTGGGCGGTTAAAAAGATCCTGGCTTGGCGCATGGTTTCGCCCCGGCTTGAAAACCGGAAGTTTAGCAGAGCAACGCCACTGATCCGAAGCACCGGAACGCGTGTTAAGTCAGGGGCTTAATCGTGACCAGTTGCAGGGAGTTGCTTATATAAGAAACCTTTAACTTGATGAAAAACAATGTAATACTGTTACTTTATGATATTGACCCAGAGGCTTGTAGATCGTCCAATAGATCACAACAAGGGAAACACCAGACACGCAAGGAAGAGCAGGCGTCGCGTCAGCGTCGCCCGCTCATGAGGTATCTGGTGCAAGGGGTTATCAAACAGGAGGGATTCTTATGGCCACCCGATTTTGCGTAAATTCTCGTTTTTCACTTCTCTGTACTCTAGCCATACTTTTACTCGCTTTCAGCGGACCCACTCTGGCCCAGGGCGCTGGTGATCCGGTCGAGTTGACCGGTGAGGCGAGTGTCGTCATTTTCGACGATTTCGTGAATGATCGGTCCGAGACGGGCTACTTCATTCGGGACCTCGCGAGAAACAAGGAAGTACGCCTGTATTTCAGCAATGGCGCTCCCCGGGAGTTTGTTACCGGAAAGCAGTTCAAGATTCGTGGTCGAGGCCGGCCTGATCAGGGTGTCAATGTAGAGGGCCTGACGGCCATGGCTGACGGTGATGTAGCGGGCGGCGAAGCGGTTGCTGGCGCTCCGGTCGCGTCATCGCAGGAGCGCAAAGTCCTGACGATCCTGGTCGATTTTAATGATGCCACGGTTGATGGTTACAAACTTGATGGCGTAACTCCGATGAAATACGGCATCAGCCCGCAGGAAGCCAGGGACGTCATGTTCAACAATCCGAACAATGTCTCCCACTTCTACGACCTGGCTTCATTGGGAACCCTGACCATTCCCGAAGACACCAATGGCGATGGCATCCAGGAAGTTTTTGGGCCTTACAAGATCGACGACGAGTACATGACGGATCTTCCCAGTTGTACTGACAACGATGCCAATACGACCCCGAACCGGGGTCAATCAGGCTGCGGTTGCGAACCCTCGACCTGGGTGTCGAAAGCGCGGGCGGCCTGGGAAAGCGCCAATCCCAGCAGGAGTTACACCGAATACCAACACACTTTGCTGATCGTGCCAAATTATTGGGACTATCCATCGCCGGTCGGCGGCACCAGCAGGGCTTGCGGCTGGGGCGGCGTCGCGCAACTTTATTGCGGTTCAAATTGTTGGGCCATCGGTGCCGATGGCGATACCATTTTCCATGGTGTCCTGATCCATGAATTAGGCCATAACTTCGACATGCACCATGCCAGCACCGACCCTGATAACAACAACACCATCAACAGTGAGTATGGTGACGGTTCGGATAACATGGGTGGTAGTCGTATTTGGGCGAAGTTCAACGCCGTTCATGCTTATGACAAAGGCTGGTACGATCCGGCTGCCTACGAAATCCAGACCGTAATCCCTTCAGGATCTGCACAGCAGTTTGACTTGCTGGCCATGGACGAAGACGTTCCCGCGGTGGAAGGTTTGCGTGCCATTAAAGTTCAGCGTGATTCCGGGTCAGATTATTTTCTCTCTTACCGCCTGGCCGAGGGTCATTACAATGGTGTTCCTTCGGCCTACCAGGGCAAGCTGAATATCCACTATGGGAAGAATTCCAAGCGTTCTTACTACGTAACGGCATTGAGTCCTGGACAAACCTACAATGATCCC
This sequence comes from Chromatiales bacterium, assembly GCA_024640045.1. Classification (GTDB taxonomy): domain Bacteria; phylum Pseudomonadota; class Gammaproteobacteria; order Xanthomonadales; family SZUA-36; genus WTJD01. Next base: position 1,985 of record JAHEFS010000034.1, read on the forward strand.
CATAACGGCCTGATTATTACTGCCGTGGGGGAAATGGATATCGGCGGTGGTCTCAAGGTCATGACCGCGGAAGTCTGCCAGGACACCTGCGCGGCATTGCCCGCACCCTCAGGGTTGACTGCCACAGCCAACGGTACAGGCGCGATCAACCTGAGCTGGACGGACAACGCCAGTGCCGATGGTTTTACCCTGGAGCACTCGAACAATGGCAGCACCTGGGGCGAGGTAATCTATAGCGGTAGCGACCTTTTCTACACCCATACCGGACTTACCACCGCCAGCACGCATCACTACCGCGTCAGCGCGTACCTCGGTAGCGAAACGTCGGGCTGGTCCAATGTGGCGGTGGAAACGACGGACGCGATCCCGCCCACGGCGTTCTTTACCTGGAGCGCTGACTTCACCGCCGTGCAGTTCACGGACGGTTCAGACGATAGTGACGGCTCCATTACTTCGCGGAGCTGGAACTTTGGAGATGGCAGCACATCCAGCGCAACCAATCCTTCTCATACCTACGCCAGCGCCGGTACCTACACGGTGACCTTGCAGGTAACAGACAATCATGGTGCAACCGATACGTTTGTTGATCCCAGTGTGGAGGTCAGCGAGCCCCCGTTCAGCTTCCACTATGCGCTTAGCGAATTGACGGCGGGCGGCAACACCAGCGGCAACTACCTCGACACGTATGAAGACGGTGGGGCGACAGAGTCCATTCGTGAACGCGAGTCCGGCGGCAAGCCTTCCAACCGGTACAGCTGGCTGGAACACCAATGGAATTTCAGTATTCCAGCAGGCGACTTGACGACCTTGTTGGTCAAAGCCTGGCGGGACGATAACTCCGAAGGCGATGACTTCGAGTTCGAATACTCCGCCAATGGATCTTCCTGGACACCCATGTTTACCGTTGAAAGCAGCGCTACCAATGTGACGTACAGCTTCAACCTGACCGGAAAGAGCGGTTCCATTGCGGTACGCGTGACCGATACAGACCAGTCACCGGGCAATCGGAGTCTGGACAGCGTGCAGGTGGACTACATGGCGATCAAGGTAGAGAACGCCAGCGGCGGCGGTTCTGCGCCTGACACGGCACCCGTTCTCACCCAGGCGAACCCTGTGGGTTATGACCAGGTCAACCTGAGTTGGACTGATTCGAATGACGACGAGAGCGGATTCCGGATCGAGCGGCGTGAGATCAACCCGATTCCGGGTGACTGGGAATTGGCTGGTCAGGCTGGGGAAAATGCGACGAGTTTCTCTGATACAGGTTTGAGTGGCGCCACGACTTACGAGTATCGAGTGGTCGCCTTTAATCTGTACGGTGATTCCCCGGCAAGCAACTCCAGACAAGCTCTCACTGGAACACCTCCGCCTCCAGCCGCGATTGAACTGTCCGTCCGTGCTGACAAGAGCAAAGGCAAGCACCAGCCTTATCTGACCTGGACGCCTGCTGAAACCGCCATGGACGTCTATCTCGATAATACGAGTTCGACCCCCCTGGATACGGGAGTGAGCAGTGGTTGGACCTGGATTACCAGCAACAAGGGCGGCGCCACTTATACCTTCATCGTGTGCGAATCGGGTACAGCTACCTGCTCTGATCCGGTGACCGCGAGCTACTGAAGCTGAATGACCCGGGACACGAAAAGTCCCGAACGAGCAAGGCCGCCACCCGGCGGCCTTGTTTTTTATGGCAACCGCGGCGCGCTGCAAATCCATGCCCGCTGCCAGCCTCCATCCCGGTGTTTGGCGGTTTTTGAATTGATTGTCCTGAGTCACACTTCTGAGCTGCGATCGCGTTAGAATACGGTGCTTGTCCGGCAACCGTTCCCGATCCACTAAATTTTGACTCGCCACCCCGTCCAGGGTGCTCAAGGATTTGTCCGTGAAACCGTCGATCAAGCCTGTTAACCCGAATTTTTCTTCCGGCCCGTGCAGTAAGCGTCCAGGTTATTCTGTCAGTCACCTCGACACCTCCACGCTGGGTCGTTCTCATCGATCGTTGCTGGGCAAGGCCACCCTTTCCCGCGCCATCGATGAAACCCGGAGGTTGCTCGGGGTACCGGAAGGCTACCGCATTGGAATCGTACCGGCCTCCGATACCGGGGCCGTGGAAATGGCGCTCTGGTCGTTGCTGGGACAACGACCCGTCGATGTGCTGGCCTGGGAATCATTCGGCAAAGGTTGGCTGACCGACATCCAGCAGCAACTGAAACTCGACGGGGTTCACGCGCTCACCGCCCCTTACGGCGAGCTGCCCGATCTCGCGAAAGCCGATCCTGCCCACGATACTGTTTTCACCTGGAACGGCACGACTTCGGGCGTGAAAGTGCCCAACGGCGACTGGATCAGTGATCAGCGCGAAGGTCTGACGATCTGCGATGCCACCTCGGCAGTGTTCGCGATGTCGCTGCCGTGGGACAAACTGGATGTGGTGACCTACAGTTGGCAGAAAGTACTGGGGGGGGAGGGTGCCCATGGCATGCTCATTCTCAGTCCCCGCGCCGTCGATCGGTTGGAAAGCTGGAACCCGCCCTGGCCATTGCCGAAGATTTTCCGCCTGGTGAAGGGCGGTGCGCTCAATGAATCAATTTTCCAGGGCGCGACTATCAACACACCCTCCATGCTCTGCGTGGCTGATTACCTCGATGCGCTCGAATGGGTCAGTTCGATCGGCGGCGTGGCGGAGACCATTGCCCGTAGTGAACGTAACCTGGCGGTCATCGAAGCCTTTGTATCGCAGCACGACTGGGCGCACTTTCTGGCGACAGATCCGTCAATCCGTTCCAATACCAGTGTCTGCATGACGCTGGACCTGGAGGCGGACCGGGTCAAGCAACTCGTTGCCCTGTTAGCTGATGAGGGGGTCGCTTTTGATATCGGGGCCTATCGGGACGCGCCGGCGGGTTTGCGCATCTGGTGCGGAGCCACCGTGGAAGCAAGCGACCTGGAGAAATTGATGCCGTGGCTGGAATGGGCCTACCGGCAGGTAAAGTAAAGGATCACACAATGTTCAATATCAAAACATACAACCGCATTTCTCCCAAGGGTCTGAGCCGTTTTGACCCGGCCTCCTACCAGGTGGGTGAGGATATTGCCGAGCCCCACGCCTATATTCTGCGCAGCCACAAACTACAGGGCGAACCTGTCCCTGAAAGCCTGTTGGCGGTCGCGCGCGCCGGCGCAGGCTACAACAACGTGCCCGTGGATGATTACAGTCATCGAGGCATCGTGGTCTTCAACACCCCCGGCGCCAATGCCAATGCGGTCAAGGAATTGGTGGTGGCCGGCATGATCCTCGGTTCGCGGGATATTTTTGGCGGCATCAGCTATGTGCAAACCCTCAGCGGGATGGACGACCCGGCCGAGATGTCCAGGTTACTCGAACAGGAAAAGAAGCGTTTTGCCGGCTGCGAAATCGCAGGCAAGACCCTTGGCGTTATCGGGTTGGGCGCCATCGGATCGATGGTGGCCAACATGGGACTCGAGTTGGGGATGCGCGTCGTCGGTTTCGATCCGGCCTTGTCGGTAGAGGCGGCCTGGCGGCTGTCCAGCCGGGTGGAGCGCATGGAAAGCGTTAGCGCATTGTGCGGTGAGGTCGATTACCTGAGCGTGCACGTGCCCGCCAACGAGCATACCCATCATTTGATCAATGAAGAGGTCCTCGCCCGGATCAAACCGGGTGCGCGCCTGTTGAACTTTGCTCGCGAGCAGGTGGTGGATACCGCGGCAGTGCTCGCTGCTTTGGACCAGGGAAAGCTGGGCCGATTCATTACGGATTTTCCGAGGCCAGAACTGTTCGGGCGCCCGGACGTCATTTTGCTGCCGCACATCGGAGCGAGTACCGCGGAGGCCGAGGAGAACTGCGCCATCATGGCGGCAGATCAACTCAAGGACTTCCTGGTCAATGGCAATGTCATTAATTCGGTCAATTTCCCCATGACGCGTATGGCGCGCAATGGCGGACATCGAATCACTTTCTGCAACGACAACGTGCCGAGAATTCTGAGTTCGGTATTGAATGTATTCTCGTCACGCAACATCAACGTGATTGACCTGGTCAACAAGTCGCGGGGTGACATGGCTTATAACATTGTCGACCTGGAAACCGAACCGGATTCAGCGGCGCTGGACGAGGTGCGACAGGTGGAGGGCGTGATTCACCTGCGTAAATTGTGACCCGGTCGTGCCCCAAAGGCGTCCGCTCGGGTGGAGGTATGGCGGCAGAAAATCGGGCTATAGCCACATTGGCAAATTGTCTATAGCCATTTTGGCGATTCGTCTATAGCCACATTGGCAAATCGTCTATAGCCATTTTGGCAAATCGTCTATAGCCAGAATTGCATGATAAAATATGATATAAAACATGTAGATAAAACTATATGTGTCAATTGACATGAATGAGCACGCCGAGCTTGTCGATATGTTGGGTCGACTGGATCCCGAGCTGGACCCGGTGGAATATGTATATTGTTCATTACCCGAAGTCACACTCAAACAGGCGTGCTCGCTGGGCCCGATTGCGGTTTTCCAGGAGCGCGAAGGACTGAGCCTGGTACTGCCGCGCACGATGGCGGACTCGAAACAAGTGGCCTATTCGCAGGTATTCAGACGAATCAGCCTGGGATTACATTCGAGCCTGGAAGCAGTGGGCCTCACTGCGGTCATTGCAACCGCTTTAACCGCGAGTGACGTGAGCGCTAACGTGATCGCCGGTTTCTATCATGATCATTTCCTGGTTCCGGCCGCCCAGGCCGAAAAGGCCCTGGAGGCCATTCGGGAGCTACAATGCAATTCATCCTGAGGCAGTTCGCTTTCGTGACCGGTCTTGCTGTTGGCCTCGTCATCCCGGCTGGTGCCGAAGTTTCCACACCGGAAAAAATGGCTGAAGCTTACCTGGAAGAGCAAGCTGGGGTTCTGGCTTGCGACGACCGGCATTTTATATACGGGGTGGGTTATATCGACGGGTCCTACATGGAACGCCTGTTTTATGTCGAACATGATGGTATTCCCGTGGCAATCACCGCTGAATTTCGAGACAGAAACCGTTGGCCTGAGCATGCCGGTCAACACGTGCCACCCATGCCGTTCACGCTCGAGCTCAAGGTTCCCCGGGCGCTTTATGCCATTCCGTCGGGGAGGGGATGGACAATCCCGGAACAAAACTGGGGCGAAGCGTTGCGCTTCAAGTACACCAGTTGGTATGGAGAGATCGCCTACCAGGGCGGACAATGGCAGATAGCCTGGAAAGGGTATCGGCGGCCCATGTTACCGCCTGGGGTCAGGAATAATGCGGCGAGGGTGTGTGCCTGGTTCGCGGACCCGGAAAGTCATGATATTCTCACCGATTGATGCCGCCAGGCTTGAGGTGACGAGGTAATGATCGGATACGTGACATTGGGAACGAACGACCTGGAGCGTGCGGTCGCCTTCTATGATGCTTTACTGGCCGAAATTGGTGCCACCCGGTTTATGGAAGAGGAAACTTTCGTGGCTTGGGCAGTAGCACCCGACCAGCCAGCACTTTCGGTGACCCGGCCATATGATGGCAACGTCGCGACGGTGGGTAATGGAACAATGGTTGCGCTGTTGGTTGACTCACCTGAAAAGGTACACCGCATCTATGACAAGGCGATGGCCCTGGGTGCGCAAGACGAAGGACCTGCCGGCCCGAGGTTCGAAGGGTTCTACGCGGGTTATTTTCGCGATCTCGACGGCAACAAGTTGAACGTTTTTTGTTTTAATCCTAAAGAATGACTTACCCGGAGGAATCATGCTGAAAAGGACCCTGGCCCTTGTGTTTACCGTTGCCGCGCTGAGCGGTGCGCAGGCGGTGATCGCCGATGACGCCACGATTATTCTGCCCCTCGAGGCACAGACCTGTGATCTGCCGACGGCACCGCCTCGCATAGCGGTCGATGCGGACTACGATGCGCTGGTCAAGGCCAAGCAGCGTGTGAATGATTTTCAGGCCGCCATGGTGCTCTACCGCGGTTGCCTCGAACAAGCCGGTTCCGCCGATACCCTGACATCCGGCAACCAGCTGGCGCTGGCCGAAGCTCACAATTACTCGGTGGAAATGGAAGAGCGCATCGCCGAACAGTTCAATGTGTCGGTTCGTGCCTACAAAGCGCGCCAGGGCGAAGCCAAGCAAGATTAGTTTTTACGACCGGAGCAGGGCCGCGAGCCCGGCTCCGGCCTCGCCCTGTCAATTGCGGTTCAGGTCCCTGGGCAGCAGAGCCTCGACGCGCTCCATCACGTCCAGCCGATCCACCATGTCGTGGATATAGTCCAGTTTGCCCGAGTCCAGCACCAGCACTTCGCCCATGTGATAACGGGCTACCCAGTCTTCGTATAGCCGTTCCAGGCGCTTGAGATAGGAAAGTGGAATTTCCCGTTCCATGCGTCTGCCGCGCAAGCGAATGCGTTGACGGATGGTCCGCATGGGACAGCGCAGGTAAATCATCAGGTCGGGCGGGCGGATGGCATTGAGTATGCTCTGGTAAAAATTCCAGTAGGTGTCCCAGTCGCGTCGGTTCATCTTGCGCATTTGTTTCAGCGCCGTGGCAAAAATTTCCGCGTCTTCGAAAATAGTCCGGTCGAGCACGACGACACCATCGGCCTGGTCCAGTTCCTGGTGCAGACGAAACTTGTTGCTGAGAAAATACAGCTGCGAATGGAACGCCCAGCGTTTCATGTCCCGGTAAAAATCGGGCAGGTAGGGGTTCTCGTCATTGGGTTCGTAAAATGGCTGAATGTCGTAGGTGCGGCTGAGGAAGTCCACAAGCGAGGATTTGCCCGACCCAATATTGCCAGCGATCGCGATGGTCTTGCCCTGATTCATGCGTTGTCGTGTCTTTGGTTAAAATGAGGGCATTGTAGCTGACCAGGCCGAACAAACATGTCCAGTGAATCTGAAATCGTCGACATTTTTATTGCCCCGGAGCACAGCTATTGGCACCTGGCTCCGACGGTCGAGGCGAAGGTGCGCCCCATGCGGTCTGTGTCCGAGGTCGAGTGTGTCACCCACACAGGTTTGAAAGGCGATCGTTACTTTGGGTTCAAGCAAGATTACAAGGGCCAGGTGACCTTTCTTTCCATTGAGGTGTTCGAGAACATGTGCCGTGAAATCGGCACGGACGGTGCACAACCCTGGCTCGCGCGGCGTAACGTCCTGACCCGCGGGGTCGATCTTAACCAACTGATCGGGCGCACTTTCCGTATCGGCGGCGTTCGATTTCACGGCGTCGAAGAATGTGCGCCTTGCGATTGGATGAACCGCGCGATTGGGCCCGGAGCCAGGGATTATCTGAAAGGGCGCGGTGGATTGCGCGCCCGGATTCTCAGCGACGGCGTGATTGCAAAGGGCCCGCTGAACCTGGAGATCGAAACCTGAAGGCGAAATCGGCGCAGCCGGGACTTCAGCGGCGGCGAAAACGCACCTTGGCGGGATAGGGGTACACGTCGGGGCGCTTGCCGTCACGGATTTTCTGCTGTGTTTCCCGCCAGAATCCCGGTTCCACCAGGTCAGCGTTCTTGCTCATGAACAGGCTGCGCTGTGCCGGGTTGGGGCAAAAGAAATTCGCAAAGGTTTCGGGAAATACGTCGTGTTCCTGTACGGAGTAGACCGGTTCATCCGCCAGGTCGTCGAAGTAGCTGTCTGTTGGCGGTAAGTTGCGGAAATTGCAGTCGGTCATGTAGTCGATCTCGTCGTAATCATAGAAAACGACGCGTTCCAGCCGAGTGACGCCGAAGTTCTTTTGCATCATGTCTCCGGGGAAAATATTGGCGCCAGCCAGGTCCCGAATGGCGGCTGCGAAGTCGTCGATCACTTTCTGTCGTTTGTCCACTGGAGCCGCGGCGAGATACTCGTTGAGCGGGGTCATGCGCCGTTCAATGTAGCAATGCCTGATCACCAGGTGGTCGCCATCCTTCTCGATGGAACCCTCGACGGTGGCCTCCAGTTCCCGCATCAGGCTCGGGTCGATCCGGCCCAGGGGAATAGCAACGTTGGAGTACTCCAGGGTATCGGCCATCCGGCCAACCCGGTCATGGAATTTGACCAGTGTATAACGTTCTCGCACGTGCTCGCGGTTGGTGACCTTGGGGGGTTCGAACCGGTCCTTGATGATCTTGATGACGTAGGGAAATGAAGGCAGTGTGAATACCAGCATGACCGTGCCTGGAATTCCGGGCGCAATCTTGAAGTCGTCTCGCGAGTGGCTCAGGTGATGTTGCATGACGCGGTAAAACAGCGTCTTGGCTTGCTTCTGCAAGCCGAGGATGGCGTACAGGTCGACCCGCGACTTGGTCGGCATGATGCTGAGCAGGAACGAAACATAGGCTGACGGTACTTCCATGTCAGTCATGAAGTAGGCCCGCGTGAAACTGAACAGGATGGAAGCTTCCTTGCGCCGGGTGAGCAGCGTGTCTACGTACAGTTCCCCATCGTCATTCTGCAGGATAGGGATAATAAAAGGCCGGCTGCGTTCAGCGTTGATTTCCCGGCCAACCAGGTAGGCGGCCTTGTTGCGGTAAAAGGGCGAAGTGAGCATCTGCAGCTGGTAACTTGGCATGGCTTTCCAGTGCCGGGGATGTGCCTTCTGCAACGCGCGTTCCAGGCGACGGACATCGCCTCTCAGGTTCTCGAATGGCTGCTTGAGGCCCTGATCCGTCAAGATCTTGAGCAGGCAACGCCGCAGACCTTCAGCGGGCGGGTAGTAGCAGTGGTAGGTTTCCTTCGAACCTTCGAGGTGATCGGTGTTCAGCGTTGGCCGCCAGAAAATGTAGTCATTGCTGTAGTAGCGTCGATGCAGGACCCGGCAGGCGACCGAGTTGTAGAATGTTTCGGCGCATTCGGCCTGCAGATGATCGAGCAACAGGCCCACGTAGGCCAGCTTGATCTCCGGCCAGATTTCGTTATCGGTCGCGGCACGAGGAAATTTGTGCTGCAGGGCCTCCACTGCTTCGGTGACGCGCTGTTCGTACATCAGGATGCGTCGCGAGCTGTCACGCCCCAACCCTTCCCAGTCACGGTTTTCGAAGTGTTTCCTGGCGCCCGCGCTGATCTCCCGGAATAGCCGGTAATGCTTGTCGAAACCATCCAGGATGGTCCGGGCAATGGCCTGGATTTCTGTCATGGCGGGCCCTCGCAGCGCCCCCTTGCCTCAGGGCTGGGCGACCAACTCCTCCAGTGCGTTTTCGATGGCGCCGGGGGACGACATCAGTTTGGTGAAGCCGTGCTTGCCCATCATGCTCAGGTTGGGGAAATGGACCGCCATGCGGAAGCGCATGTGCAGTGCTTCGACTTCATTGCCATTCACCAGGACTTCATACGGCAGGTAGGCGCGCTTGCTGCAGCCTTCGAAGTCGACAATACCCATCTGGAAGCCCTCGTCGATGTCTTCGTCTTCCTCGCCGGTCGCGCGCATGCCTACGCCGAATACCGTCTGTTGCTTACCCGGAATATCGATGCGATAGACCTGCGTGAGACCATCATCTTCTCGGGCCAGGCCCTGCTCCACTGCGGCGACAGCCTGTTCATAAGAGCCAAAGCTGGCCAGCTCGGAGGGGTCATCGAATTGCTGCATCCCCATCATGTAGTTGTAGTCTGACAGCTTGTCCGCGGTCATCTTCTTGTTGCCCCCGCCGCAGAGTGCCTGTTGCCCCAGGGCAGCCACCAGTTGCTCATAGACGTCCTGCAGGCTGTCTTCCAGCCGATAGGCATGTTGCAGGTAGAGCGGGTTCACAAATCCGGTTTCCACGGCAGTGTCCGTCTGCGTGACGCTTATTCTCTGGCCGGCTGCGTAGCCGCCGCGTTCACTGGCTGCTGCTGCCTTTTTCAGGGCATCGCTGGTCACGACGATGATGTTGGTGTCCGCCATCGGACTGTACTGGCCGGCCAGTTCGAAGCCAGCGGCCGTGACGGCATCGATGACCGTTTGTGTCTGTTCCGCCAGCGATGCCTCGCTGGTCGACGCGAGAACGAACGGCTTGAAGGTCTCGTCCGCTGACCAGGCGGACGGTCCCGCCGCGGTCAGGATCAGGCAAAGGAGCAGGGTGAGAGCGTGTTTCATGCTTGAGTCCTCGTGTATATGAACAGACCAAAAATTTCAGAAACGATATTTTGCGACATGGTTCGCCAAGTCGCGCTGATATCGGTCAGACATGCGGGCAAAACTCAGGCGCTCAGAGCCTGGCCGAGCGATCGCACGGTCTCGATGAATTCATCAATGTCTCCAGGCCGGGTGCGCCAATTCGAAAACGCGGGTCTGAAGATGGTGCGGTGGCCCAGCTTCGAGGTGCCGACCAGGAAACGTCCATCATCCAGAACGGCCTGGCCGAGTCGTTGGTTGAGTTCGTCTAATTGCTTATCGTCCAGGCCGCCGGGGTTGTAGCGGAAGGGGACGATATTCAGTTGCACATCGGCCAACAGATCCAGGTCCGGTGCAGCATTGACCAGGTCCGCGCAATACGACGCCGTGTCCAGGCAGTGCTCGATAATCCTTCGGTGACCCTCCCGGCCATAGGCGTTCAGCGTCGCCCAGACGGCGAATCCGCGACCCCTCCGCGAACTTTCCGGGCCGATGGCACCCAGGGTTGGGAAAGGATCATCTTCGGCTGGCAGGTAGTCGGCCGAATAACGGAACGCGCGTGCGAGCAGCGCATGGTCCCGAACGAAGGCGAAGCCGGAGTCATAGGGCACATTAAGCCACTTGTGACCGTCGACGGTCACGGAATCCGCCCGGTCAATACCTTTCACGAGATGCGCCGTGCGTGGGGAGAGGGCAGCAAACAGGCCGAAGGCTCCGTCCACATGCACCCAGCAATTGTGCTGCCGGGCAATATCAATCATGTCAGCGACCGGGTCGAAGTCACCTGCATTGACCTCACCCGCATTGGCGACGACAACCGCTGGCGCGCCATCAAGCGCTTCCAGCCCGCGGGCGAATCCTTCCAGGTCGATTCGGCCGAACTCGTCCCGGGTGAACTGCTGGATGTGCCCCCGGCCGATCCCCTGTAGCGCCAACACCTTGCGGGTGGCAGCATGGACGTAACCTGAGGTCAGCACGGGCATTTGCGGCAGGCCGGCGATGCCGGTCTCGGAGACATCGACGCCCTGTTGCTCCCCCCACCATTGACGGGCGGCGGCCAGGCCGGTGAAGTTGGCCATGGTGGCCCCGGTGACCATAATGCCGGCCATGGTGGATGGCAGCCCCAGTAATTCCTTGAGCCAGTCCAGCGCCTTGAGTTCCAACCGTACCGCTACGGGTGCCACGACCCAGGTGTAGGCAATCACATCGAAGGCGCTGGCGATCAGGTCAGCGGCGTGGGCAGCCGGGGTATTGCCTCCAATAACGAAATGGAAGCAACGCGGCCCGGAAGTGTTGGCGCCTGCTTTCAATTGCAGGTCCAGCAACTGCTCAATGGTTGTTTTCAGCCCGTTGCCCGTTTCGGGCAGGTGTTCCTGCAGGACCGCCAGGGTCTCATCGGCGGCTGCGGGCAGGGCAATGCGCTCGTCGGCCCCGGCAATGGCTTCATGCAATGGAGCAGTGAGCAGATTCACCAGGTTTTCGGCTTCGCGGCGCAGGTCGTCATTGACCCAGGGGTGCGGATTCCAGGAAGGTGCACTCACGGCATCAGGCTCCCTGGCCCACCGCGTTGCGCCGCAGCAGCTTGGCTGCCAGGTTAGCGTTCAGCGCCATGCTGAAACCGCGGTCGAATTCGGTATTGCGTGCCATCATTCGGCGCATGACTTTCACGTCGAAAACCAGGCATTTCATGGTGGTGACCGCGGTCACCGTGGCCGATGCCGGCAGCCCATTCAGGAAACCGATCTCACCGACGAAGTCTTTTTCATTGCAGGTCGATACCCGGGAGCCATCGATGGTCACCTCGGCCTCTCCCTGCAGGACCAGAAACACGTACGGTACTTTGCTGCCTTCTTTCAGTAGCTCATCGCCCAGCAGGAAAACCATTTCTTCCGCGTTGTCCAGCAATTTGCGAAAGTCGGCGATGGACAGCAGAGGAAAGATTTCCTTCTTGATACGTGCCTGCTCCGGAGTCAGTTCCTGCATGCGCCGTTCGTACAGCAGCCACAACCACTGCACCACGTTGACCAAAGTGAACAGCAACTCCCAGAAGGTTCCGACCGGGTTGTTGAGCCAGAAAAATGCGAAAGCAGCCCCTGCCAGGCCGGCGAGAATTGCGAACAGGCGCAGCCAGAAGATGTCGCGCATCGCCATCGAGAGAATCAACAGGATGTAGGACAGGTTACCTACCAGGTTGCCATCAGTGATCAGGGACTCGTATGTCAGTTCCAAAGCCTTCCTCGCGCTACATCATTTTCGCCAAAGGCGGTCATGTTACCCCAAGGAACTCAGTTGTTATATCGAGTGATTTCTTTAAGACAGGGGCAGCAGCGTGCCAAGGCCCAATTCAGGTGAATAGAGACAAGTCCATCCGCGGTCGCTCGACCCATGAGGAAGAACCCATGAAATTATCGAATTTCTTGATCCTTGCCACGTTTGGGATAGCGATCATTGGCCGGCCCATGGCTGCGGATCGGGCAGGGAGCCCGATTCCGCAGATAAATGAAACCAGCCATCAGGTTGCCCGGAATTCAGCACAGGGATTGTGCTGACGCGCAGCGTGAGCGCGAGTCAAGATCGCATCTTGCGAGTGCGGCTGCGGATCGGGCAGGGAGCCCGATTCCGCAGATAGATAATGAAGCGAGGCCGGAGATGGCTGAATCCGGCCTCTGATTGGAGCCTGGCCGAAATAGCCTGGCCCCAATTTTCCGTTAATCATGCGGTTCTCCCGATTTCGGCTTGCCGTTTCAGGTTTCCCCGGTTTAAATGACGCATGGTTGCGGCTCAGGGTCGCAGCAGGCGGGATTAATGCTTCCATTTTCGGCCAAGGAGAACAGGTGAGGGAGAAACTCAGGCAGCTTCAGAAGGTCGCTTCGCAACTTGAACCCTCCGCAGAACAACGCCAGGCGTTGCTCGAGCGCGTGGGTGACTACGCGCAAAACTTCCTGGGCGGCCTGCCGGGGGCGCAAACATTCGTGCCGGATCAGGGGTTGAGCGCCGGGCTTGAACGCACGTTCGACGAACAGCCTGTGCCGCTGGAGCATCTGCTGGATGAATTGGGCAGCAGTGTCGACGCACCGGGTATCAACCCGGCTTCGGGAGGGCACCTTGGGTACATCCCGGGCGGCGGTATTTTTCCGGCGGCCCTGGGCGATTTCCTGGCAGATGTCACTAACCGTTATTCCGGCGTTTCCTTCGCTTCGCCTGGCGCGGTGCGCATGGAAAAGGCGTTGGTCGACTGGATGGCCGGATTGGTAGGTTACGCTCAAGGCGCTGGCGGCGATCTTACCTCCGGCGGCAGTATCGCCAACCTGACTGGCCTGGTAACAGCCCGTGAGGCCCGTGAAATTCGCGCTCGGGAAATTCCTGAATCCCCCTTGTACCTGACTGAACAAGTTCACCACTGCGTGGACAAGGCCTTGCGCGTGGGCGGGATGTCAGAATGTCCGCGCCGCATCGTGCCCATGGATGCCCGCTTTCGCATGGATGCCTCCGCGCTGGAGCGGATGGTGCGGGACGATCGTGCCCGAGGCCTGAACCCATGGCTGGTGGTGGCCTCTGCTGGTACCACGGACACCGGTGCCATCGACCCCCTGCCTGAGATCGCCGAGATCGTCCGGCGAGAGCACCTTTGGTTGCACCTCGATGCTGCCTACGGGGGGTTCTTCGTGCTCTGCGATGAGGGAAAGGCCGTTCTCCAGGCGTTGAACGAAGCGGATTCCATCGTCATGGACCCCCACAAAGGCCTGTTTCTGCCTTATGGTTCCGGCGCAGTGCTGGTCAAGGACGTGCACCAACTCGCCCGTGCGCACAGCTATGAAGCGAACTATATGCAGGATGCGCGTGCGGCGGCGGGCGATTATTCACCTGCGGATCTGTCTGCCGAGTTGAGCCGCCCCTTCCGGGGCATGCGCCTGTGGCTGCCGCTCAAGTTGTTTGGATTGGCGCCATTCCGTGCGGCGCTGGCGGAAAAAATGTGGCTGGCGCGCTATTTTCATCAGCGTATTTCGGAGTTGCCCGGGTTTGAAGTGGGTCCGGCGCCCGATCTCAGCGTGGTTACCTACCGTTACCTGCCCGGTTCAGGCGACGTAAACGAATTCAACCGGCGGTTACTGAAGGCCGTTCTGGACGATGGCAAAGTGTTTATATCGTCGACCCTGCTGGCCGGGCGATTCACCTTGCGGCTCGCGGTGTTGCACTTCCGCACGCACCTGGAAACCGTCGATTACCTGATCGATCTGCTGGAGCAGTCGGCCCGGAAACTGGAGCTTCGGTAACCAGGCGCCCCTTGCCTGGCTACCATGTCTGCCCCTGCCGGTTTCAGAGCCATGGTACATTACTGACCCTGAAACCTAGGGTGGGGATCAAGAATAATGATGAAACATTTGCAAAACCCCAACGAGATTACCCGCGAGTCGTTGGTCCAGATCCTGGAAATCATGCATCGCCTGGCGGCGCCGGAGGCCATGCCGGAACTGCTGCGGGAGATTATTGAAGTTGGCAAGGTGGCGATTGTGGCCGAAGCAGGCGTGCTTTGGCTCTACGACCGGGCCAGCAAGGACCTGACCATGGTGGCGCCGTCCATGGATCCTCCGCCCAAGCTCCAGGTTGGCCAGGGCTGGGCAGGGGTCTGCGCCAGCACCCACGAGATTTCCAACATTCACGAGTGCCGCGACGACGAACTGTTTCTTCAGTATCCCGTTCAATTGATGGGCTTCGAAACGCGCTCCATCCTCAACGTGCCCATCCTTGGCCAGGAAGATAATCTGCTGGGAGTGATGCAGTGGCTGGGGCAGCATACGGGGCAATTCGACGAACATGACGAGTGGGTGGGGCCGGCGCTGGCGGCGCAGGCCGCCGTGGCCATCCAGCATTCGTACATGACCGACGAATTGCTCGCCAACGCGGTACTGAAGCAGGAAGTCGCCGTTGCTCGCGAAATCCAGATGAGTACCTTGCCGCGCAGAATGCCGAACGTTCCCGGCTACGACGTGCATGGTTACTTCTTGCCGACCGACCACACCGGGGGTGACCTTTTCGACCTGGTGATGCTGAATGGACAGCTGTTCATGTTGCTGGGTGATGCAACGGGGCATGGTTTCGGCCCCGCCCTGTCGGCGACCCAGATGCAGGCCATGCTGCGGGTAGCGTTTCGGCTGGGTGCGGATCTGGATGAGGCTTACATGCAGGTGAACAATCAACTGGACGAAGACTTGCCGGATGACCGCTTCATTACCGCTTTCATGGGATTCCTGGATCCGGTGACCCACAAGGTGGAGTATCACTCGGGCGGGCAAGGACCGATCCTGCACTTCCGTGCGGCCGAAGGTCGGTGCGACTGGTATAAGCCGACTAATTTTCCGGTGGGAGTCATGCCGCTCGATGGCACGGACCGTGCAGTCAGCCTGACCCTGGAGGATGGTGACATACTGGCTCTCGTGTCGGACGGGGTCTACGAATATACCGCCGAAGATGGATCACAATTCGGCGAAGAACGGGTTGCCGAAATCATGCGGGAACATTACCAGCTCCCGATGGCAGAGTTGACAGGCATGCTGGTAAAAGGCGCGAAGGCGTTTGGAGGCGACGCGCCACAGGCGGATGACATCACGGTTGTGCTGGTGCGGCGGCTGCCGACATGATGGCAAATCTGTTCTAGAATGTTGGTGGAGAGTCAGAGAAGCGGTGAATAATATGAATCAGAAATTCAAACGCAGTTTCGACGAACTGAAACATATCGTGGCTGAGACGGAGCGGTTTTTCGCTGAGCACGGGATCGATTCGTCCCTTCGCAACGTGGTCGATCTGGCGATCGAAGAGCTGTTCGTCAATATGGTGACTTACAACGCCGAAACCGATGAGGACATCCTGATCGAGATGAAACCGCATGATCAAGGGATCGAGATCAGCCTGACCGATTACGACGTGGAAAGGTTCGACCCGAGGGAAGTTCGTCCGGTTAACGTGGACGCACCCCTGGAAGATCGCGCACCGGGCGGGCTGGGGCTGTACCTGGTGTTAAAGATGGTGGATTCCATTCACTATGAGTACCGCAATCGGCAGAGTAAAATCACCATGATTGTGGACAGGAAATAACCCATGTTCGATATTGAATTCAATGCAGACGGTCAGGTTGAGATACGGGGCAGACTGGACGCTGCGAATGCCGAAAATGCCTTGTTATTCCTGAACCAGGTCGCGGGCCAGTGTGTCATCGACATGGGTCAGCTCGAGTACATCTCGAGCGCTGGTCTGGGCGTCCTGCTCCGGACCCACAAGAGGCTGATGGGCGAGGGCAGCGGCATCAAACTGGTCCGTGTCAGTCCGCACATCAATGACATTTTCAGTTATTCCGGTTTCGACAAGCTGTTCGAAATAGAGGCCATGGATCCATCCGGCTGATGGTTTGCTGGGGGGCGGGGCACGTGGTCCGTAACATTCTGGAAACTTTTTGCGTTTCCTTCACCAACTTTTCCTGGTCTCGCGGGTAATGATGCATAAGGACCATGACGCCGCGTTGCTGGAGGATTGCAAGCGAGGCGATCGCAAAGCACTTGATTCCCTGGTCCGACGCTACGAAAGGCCCGTATATAACGCGGCATTTCGGATGCTTGGAAACCCGGACGAGGCGGCTGACGTGACACAAACTGTTTTCCTGAAAGCGTTTGAGAATCTGGACCGCTACGATCCGCAACATAAATTCTTCAGCTGGATTTATCGCATTGCCATCAACGAATCCATCAACCAGTTCAACCGGCGCAAGCCGACTGAACCGCTGGTGGAAAACCTGGAATCGGGTTCGGATACGCCGGAGTCGTCTTTTGCGGCCGATCGCCTCAGCCAGGATTTGCAGACCGCACTGATGGAATTGCAGGAGGATTATCGCGCTGTGATCGTACTGCGCCATTTCACCGAATACAGCTACCGGCAGATCGGAAACATCCTCGAAATTCCCGAGAAAACCGTGAAATCCCGGCTGTTCTCGGCCCGGCAGAAGATGAAGGAAGGCCTGGAGAAACTGGGAGTGTTTGGCGCATGATAGATGAACGGACCAGGGAATTGATCCATGCCGACCTGGACGGCGAACTGGACTCAGCTGACCGGGAGGAACTGGAGCAGCGGTTATCGGCTTCAGAAACGGCTCGCGAGTATCGTACGCAGATGCAGGATCTGGATGCTTTCCTGTCGCGGGTGCCTAACCAGGAGCCGCCCGACTCGCTGCACGCTTCGATCATGGGTTCCGTTCAATTGCCGTCTGGCGGAAGAAAAGGCCTGGCTTTTGGCTTCGGTCGGTTTCCGGGTTATGTCCGCTACGGGTTCGCCACTGCCGCCGGATTGTTACTGGCAATTGGTATGTATGAATACCGGCCAGGCACCGATGGGATGTCGGACATGTCCAACCTGGTGGGTACCATCATGCCTGACCGCTCGGCCATAAAAGGTGAGCGCCTCAGTCGCTTCGATTTTGACATTGAGCAGTTGAGTGCGGAGGTCAACCTGGTGCGCCGGGATGAGGCACTGGTGCTGGAAATGCTGCTGGACGCGGTCGGACCGGTTAGTATTACCGTTGATTTCGCTGGTGAGGGCCTGGAGTTCGATGCCATCACCCAGTTGCAAAGCGACCTGGATTCCATTGAGATCGCGGACCGGAATATTCGTATCGAGGCCAGTGGGCGCCAGCATTTCGCAGTGTTGCTCCACGAGGGTTCTGGCCAGTCTGCAAATGCACGTATCCTGCTGGACTGGTCAAGTGCAGGGCGGTCGTTGAAAACCGCAGAGTTGAAAGTCAATTAGGGGAAATTGTGAGAGTCATCCACCGGGTCACCAACTTTTTCAGACCTGGCGGGTATATAAACCAGAGACCGACTGAGTCTCCAGACGAGAAAACGAGAGGAGTAGGGCGATGAGCAGTAATCCAAGCAATTCACGAATGACCATGTTGGTGGCCGTCTTCGCAGTTGTTATTGCGGCGGTTGCCTATGTGGGAGTTAAGTTCCCGGTCCAGCAAGAAAACACTTCCGGCACGATCATGCCGGCCGAGCGTTACCGCGGGGCCCAGATCCAGGATGCCGATGTTGTCCTGGGTGATGAAACCATCGCTCAGTTGATGCAGACCGACGCCTACCAGTTGTTGGTGTCCGATGCAGCGTTCTCTGATGCCATGGCATCTGATGCGTTCCGCGACGTGATGGCCTCTGATG
This sequence comes from Chromatiales bacterium, assembly GCA_024640045.1. Classification (GTDB taxonomy): domain Bacteria; phylum Pseudomonadota; class Gammaproteobacteria; order Xanthomonadales; family SZUA-36; genus WTJD01. Next base: position 20,274 of record JAHEFS010000034.1, read on the forward strand.
CTTTCCGTGATGCGATGGCGTCTGATGCCTTCCGCGACGCGCTGCGTTCCGATGCCTTCCGTGACGCGCTGCGTTCGGATGCGTTCCGTGACGCCATGCGTTCCGATGCCTTCCGTGACGCGCTGCGCTCCGATGCGTTCCGTGACGCGCTGCGTTCGGATGCGTTCCGTGACGCCATGCGTTCCGACGCGTTCCGTGACGCCATGCGCTCCGACGCATTCCGTGATGCGTTACGTAATGATGCCTTCCGCGATGCCCTGGCTTCTGACGCCATGCGCGATGCCATGCGTTCCGACGCATTCCGCGACGCCATGCGTTCCGACGCATTCCGCGATGCACTGCGTTCGGATGCCTTCCGCGACGCGATGCGTTCCGATGCATTCCGTGACCTGATGCGTTCCGATGCATTCCGCGATGCGCTGGCTTCCGATGCAGCCCGCAGTGCCGGGTCTGCCGATGCCTACCGCGACGCGCTGCGCTCTGATGCGGCCCTGGCCGATGCCATGCGTGCCGATGCGGCCCTGGCGGATGCCTTCCGGTCCGATGCGTTCCGTGACGCCTTGCGTGGCGATGCGTTCCGTGATGCCTTGCGCTCCGATGCCTTCCGAGATGCCATGCGCTCAGATGCGTTCCGCGATGCACTGCGCTCCGATGCGTTCCGTGATGCACTGCGCTCCGATGCGTTCCGTGATGCACTGCGCTCCGATGCGTTCCGTGATGCCTTGCGCTCCGATGCATTCCGCGACGCCATGCGTTCCGACGCATTCCGCGACGCCATGCGTTCCGACGCATTCCGCGACGCCATGCGCTCCGATGCGTTCCGTGATGCACTGCGCTCTGATGCATTCCGCGACGCCATGCGCTCCGACGCATTCCGTGACGCGCTGCGCTCCGACGCATTCCGTGACGCGCTGCGCTCCGATGCGTTCCGCGATGCGCTGCGTAACGACGCCATGCGCGATGCCATGCGTAGCGACGCTGCCCGGTCTGCTAACTGACCTATCACCCCTCAATGGCCGCCTGCTCTGGCAGGCGGCCTTTTTTGTTTCTGTAGCCGGCACAATTGCGACAACCAATTCAGAATTCACCCAGTACACGTAGTATGCTTACGGGATAACAAGTACCGGGGAGATTGGGGATGAAGATACTGAGCCGCGTGTTCGTGTGTTGCTGCCTGGCTGTCAGCGGCCTCGTTGTTGCTGAGCCATTTGAACTGGATGTAGTGGAAACCGAAGACCTTCGCCTGATCTACCAGGACCCATTCCAGACTTACCTCATTCCTCACGTCGTACGTAACTACACCAACTCTTTTGCTTTTCAGAAATACATCTTCGGCTGGCAGCCCGAAGAAAAGACCAACATCATCCTCACTGATCTCAGTGACTACAACAATGCCGGCGCTGGCGTGTCACCCAACAACGGCATTTCCATCTACATTGCGCCTGCCAGTCGGACGCTCGAAACGATGCCGTCCAGCGAGCGCTTCTACATGCTGATGAACCACGAAATGGTGCATGTCGCCAACATGGACGTGGCCAATTCGCAGGATCTCAAGTGGCGGCGGTTCTTCGGTGGCAAGCCTCGGCAGACGGATGTTCATCCGGAATCGATTCTGTACAACTACCTGGCGACGCCACGCCTGGTCGCCCCACGCTGGATGATGGAAGGCGCCGCGGTGTTCATGGAGACCTGGATGTCGGGCGGCATTGGCCGCGCATTGGGCGCTTACGACGAAATGGTCTTCCGTGCGATGGTTCGGGACGATGCGCATTTTTACAGCAACCTGGGGATCGTCTCGGAGGGAATCAGCGTCGATTTCCAGACCGGTTCCAATGCCTACCTGTACGGTACCCGGTTTATCTCCTACATGGCGCTGGAATATTCGCCTGAGCAAGTTATCGAGTGGCTGAGCCGGTCAGAAGACAGCAAGCGATATTACTCCCGGCAATTCCAAAAGGTCTTCGGCCTCGAACTCGAGCAGGCCTGGGACAACTGGATTTCATGGGAAAAGACTTTCCAGGCGGCCAATTTGGAAAAAGTCAGGGAACACCCACTGACCCCGACCAAGCCGCTTATCGAACAACCGCTGGGTTCCATTTCCCGCTCGTTCATCGACACCAGGACCAACACCATGTTGGGCGCCTTCCGCTACCCTGGTGTCGTCGCCCATGTCGGGCGTTTGTCCATGAACAGCGCCGAAGTAGAGAAAATCACCGATATCAAGGGACCCATGAAATACCGTGTGACGTCTCCGGCCTGGGATCCGCAAAGCCGTACTTTTTTCTATACGGCTGATAACATCGCCTACCGTGACCTGATGGCGGTGAATGTCGATACCGGCAAGAATGAATTGCTGATTCGGGATGCGCGGGTGGGTGACCTCGTCTTCAACCAGGCCGACCAGGCCATCTGGGGTCTGCGCCACATGAACGGTTATGTCTCACTGGTCAGAATTCCGCCGCCCTATGATGACTGGGACCTGGTGCATGCCTTTCCCTACGGCACGGTGCCTTACGAAATGGATATTTCACCGGATGGAACCTTGCTTTCCACGTCCGTGGGTGAGATCAACGGCGACCAGTTCCTGCGCATCTTTCGCACCGCAGATTTGCTTGAAGATCGGGTTGAACCCGTGCACCAGTTCGACCTGGGCCTGTCGGTGCCCGAAGGTTTCGTGTTCTCCCCTGACGGCAGGTACCTGTACGGCAGTTCGTTCTATACCGGGGTATCCAACATTGTCCGGTATGAACTGGCAAAGGACGATCTGCAATGGGTCAGCAACGCTGAAACCGGCTTCTTCCGACCGGTTCCCCTGGCGGACGGCCGGCTGATCGTTTACGAATACACTGGCCAGGGGTTTCTGCCCACCTTCATTGACCCGGTACCGCTGGAGGACGTGAGCGCCATCATCTTCCTCGGCACCGAGATTGCCCGGAAACACCCGGTGGTCGAAGAATGGAACGTGGTGGAAGAACTCAGGAGCATCGACGCCGAGGCCGTCATCACCCACCGTGGCAAGTACCGGCCGAGCCGGGAGTTGGAGTATGGTTCGGGTTATCCCATCGTGGAAGGTTACAAGGACTCGGCCGCGGTCGGCTGGCACATGCAGTTCCACGATCCCGCGCAGCTCTACAAACTGGACATGACGGCGAGCTATTCCTGGGATGACGCCCTGGACTCGGACGAGAAATTCCACGCGCGCGTCGATTACCATGCGCTGAACTGGACGCTGAGTTACTGGCACAATGACGCGGATTTTTACGACCTGTTCGGCCCCACCAAGCGCAGCCGTAAAGGTGATGCCTTCCTGGTGGGTTACAACAAGTCCCTGATCTACGATGATCCGCGAACACTGGATCTTGAGGTCGAGCTCAACTACTACCGTGGTCTCGATACCCTGCCGGACAACCAGAATGCTTCGGCATTTCTCTTTAGCGAGATTCTGACGGCCAAGGCAAGTCTGTATTACAGCGACACCCGCAAATCGTTGGGTGCGGTGGATCATGAAAAGGGCTGGCGCTGGGACCTCAGTGCGCAGGTCGACAATGCGCGCGGTGAAACGATTCCCAAGGTGAAGGCAGGCCTGGATTTCGGATTCGCATTGCCCTGGAAGCATTCCTCCGTCTGGCTGTACACCGCGGCCGGCAGCGCCGATGGCAAGCGGATCATACCCTTGACGAACACCTATTTTGGCGGCTTCGGCAACAACTGGGTGGATGACGGCGAGGTCAAGCGTTACCGCGAGTACGACAGCATGCCTGGTTGGGAAATCGGTGAAATCGTGGGTAAGACCTACGGTAAGGCGACGCTCGAGTGGAATCTTCCCCCGCTTCTCTTTCGGCGCGTCGGCACGCCCAGCCTGTTCCTCAAGCACGCCCGAACTGCGTTATTCGTGAGCACTCTGAGCACGGATCACGGAAAATTCTACGGTCGGACTACGGCCAGTGCCGGCATCCAGGTGGATTTTGCATTTACCCTGGCACATAGGTTGCCGATGACCTTTTCTGTTGGTTACGCGGCTGGCTATGAAGACGGCGACAAGCGCGATGACGAATGGATGCTGTCGCTGAAGATTCTTTGATCCGGGTTGACGTTGCGGCAAGGGACCTGTTTTAGGATGAGCATGGAGCAAAAAACAGACTCGCCATGAATATGGATTTGCTACTCAGGGCCCCGGTGGGCCTGATGCCCGTGCTGATCTTCCTGGTCACCCTGGTGTACCTGGACAGTTACAAGCTGGTTGGGCTGAAAACAGTGCTCTGGGTTATCGCAGCGGGCGCTGGCGTCACGGTGCTCAGCTACTTCGGCAATGGTTTTGTTTTTCAGTTGCTTGATTTTGAATTCACCACGTTTTCCCGATACGTTGCACCGGTCATCGAGGAGGGCCTCAAGGCGCTGATTATCATCTTCCTGTTCAGAACCCATCGAATTGGGTTCCTGGTCGACAGCGCCATCATGGGTTTTGCCGTCGGGGCTGGCTTTGCGGTGGCAGAGAACATGCATTACCTGTATACGGCCGGGCACGCGAACATCGGTGTATGGATCGTCCGGGGTTTCGGTACGGCCGTGATGCACGGTGGCGTTACGGCCATTTTTGGCATCATTTCCCAGGTATTGACCGAAAGAAACATGAAGATTAATCCCATGCTGTATTTCCCGGGACTGGTTGCCGCAATGACCCTGCATTCGCTGTTCAATCACTTTCCTGTGAGTCCGATCTTTCAGACCCTGATCATCCTGGCGATCCTGCCGCCCATATTGTTGTTCGTTTTCCGGCGCAGTGCGGAGCACATGCACAACTGGCTGGAAGTCGATTTCGACGAAGATGCCGAACTGCTGCAGCAGATCCAGTCGGGCGGTTTTGCCGATACCAAGATCGGTCGCTTTCTGCAGGATCTGCGCCAGGCATTCGAGGGTCCGGTAGTGGTCGATATGCTCTGCTACCTGCGCCTCTACACGGAACTGGCTTTGCGTGCCAAAGGCGTCCTGATGATGCGCGAGAACGGCCTCGACGCGCCGGTGGGCGAGCGGACGAAAGCGAAATTTGAGGAATTGGCCTACCTGGAAAAAAGCATCGGCAAAACGGGTGTGCTGGCGATGAAGCCCTTTCTGCACATGACCCGCAAAGACCTCTGGCAACTCTATGTGCTGGAAGACTGAACCGGCCCAGAAGGTTTCCGCAGGGCTGTGCTGGGCTGACGACATACCCGTTTCAGGATTGGCAAGTGGCCCACACATTCCCCGTCCCCTGTTCTGAGTGCCGCTGAAAGATGACCAACCCGCTGGAAGTCAGCATGTTCTATGCCCGCGACCGGAACGCCTGGCGCGCCTGGCTGGAGCAGAATCATGCCTCGGAACCAGACGGAGTCTGGCTGGTGTACTACAAGCCGCATACCGGCAAGCCGACCATCGGCTATGACGACTCGGTCGAGGAGGCGCTTTGCTTCGGCTGGGTAGACAGCCTGATTCGCAAGCTGGACGA
>JAHEFS010000131.1 GCA_024640045.1 Chromatiales bacterium
TCCCCTCCCGTTCCCGGGGTTTTACCCTCGTCGAAGTCTTGATGTCCGTAGTGTTGGTCGCCATCGGCACCGCGCTGGCGCTGCCGTCCTACCGCGACATGGTCGAGAAACGCCAGGTGACCAACGGCGCTGAGCAGGTTGCGTCCTTCATCAACAGCGCCCAGGGCGTCTCCATGAAGACCAATCGTTTCGTCAAGGTGAGCTGGGATCACGTGGATGAAGACGAATGGTGCGTCGGCGCTTCCACCGTTGCCGACCCGGGTGCCGACCCCTGTGACTGCACGGGTGTCGACGATGGCGCGCCGAGTTGCGAAATCAACGGGGAACTCTTCGTTCTCAACCAGTCGCATGCGGGCAGTCGCGAACTCATGATAGACATCGGTGGCGAGGGCACCGGTTCCTACACATTCGACCCGGTGCGCGGTTTCTCGCCTGACCTGGCCAATGACCTGACGTTCTCGTTGCGCTCACCCAGCGATGATTTTCGCATCAACCTGATGGTTAATCGCACCGGCCGGGTGATCCTGTGCAGTGGTGACAGCAGTCACGCCGTTCCGGGTTATCAACTCTGCCCGGCTCAGGTGCTGGAGGAAGGATGATGAACCGCATGAAGTCGTACCAGGGCGGCGCCAGCCTGATGGAAGTGCTGGTCGCCATGAGCATCAGCCTCGTCGTAACCGCTTCGATGATCGCGCTGATGGCCAATTCGCTCGGCACCACCGCGCGTATCGTGAAGATGACCAAGTTGGCGGATGACATGCGTGTCGCCATGCAAATGGTCACACGCGACGTGCGTCGTAGCAGCTACAACGCCAATTCGTTCTACTGCTACGCCAACAACAACTGCGCCAGTGACGGATCCGCCCTGACACTGGCCGCTGCGATCGATTTTGTCGATGCCAATGACGATGGCGTGGATGACGACAATTGCTTCACGTTCCTGATGGATCGTGATCATGACGGCAATTCCACCGAAGACGGTGCCGGTGGATTCCGGCGCGTGACGGATCCCCAAGCCGGGGTGGACGTGCTCGAAATGTGGACCGGCGATTCTGCCGCCAACTGCGGTTCGCCGGCAGGCACTACAGGGTGGGTACAGATTACGGACCCCGAGGTCGTCGAGATTACCTCGTTCAGCATTAACGACGATCTGTCCTATACCGAAGTTGTCCAGACCGATGCCGACGGCAATCCAACGCTGACCCAGGTAGTGCGCAAGTTCCGTATCGACCTGCAGGGTCAGTTGGTGCTGGATGACAACATCACGCGTCACGTGGAAGACGTGATCAGCGTGCGCAACGATCAGTTGCTCTGATCGTCAACCAATACTGACTCGCACATGAGCAGAGAGAAGGGCAAGCCCATGACCGCAAACTACCGAAAATCGATGCCGGGCAGCCGCTACCAGGCCGGTATTATGACCACCTTTACCGGCGTGCTGATCCTGGTGCTGCTGACGCTTATGATGTTTTTCGCTATGCGCGTCGGCGTCTTCGAACAGCGAGTCTCGTCCAGCGAGATGCGCCAGAAACTGGCCTTTCACGCGGCAGAGTCGGGGGTTCACCACGCCAAGGAGTTTTTCCGCGCCAATTCCGCCTACGTTGCATCGGCCACATCAAAACTCATTCCAGACACTTCGGTGGACAAGGTGGCTGGCGAATGGCCCGAGTGGTTTCACGGCTGGCTTTCTGATGATGATCAGCGCTGGCTGCCCTGCGCTCCTGGGGGAGCGCCCGTTTATAGTGATGACCCGACTCATCCCTGCCGTGCCGACTCCGCGGTTCTGGCCGATGGGGATCTGCGTCGCGACCACATGTATTTCTATACCACCGATCCGGACACGCCAACCGAACCGGATTCCTGGACGGTGCCGCTGGGTACTGGCGAGGTTTTGCCGGGCAACACTGAAGAAGTAGACGTGTACGCCTTGCTCTGCGTACTCGACGTCGTCGAGGATGCTGAAACCCCGGTGCAAGGCTGCGTCGGTCCGGACGATACGCCCCTGGGCGTCGGCGATGGGACCTATTTCCTGTTGACACTGGCGGCACGTGGGCAGGCCGACTGTGACGGCTCGGATTGCGCCGCCGAGGCTCTGGTCACCGAGCAGGTCTCCAACTTCGGCGCCGCCGCCGGTGGCCGTTCGCCCAAGGTGCCGCTGACCACCAAGAGTAGTTTCCCGCCGTCCGGCACGGCCGAGGTTGTGCCCAATCCGAACTCTGGTGGGGTTGGTGTACCGATTTCAGTCTGGATGAACCAGAATGATGAATGCCCGGCTGACGGCTCGTCCATCGATCCCTCCAGCGGATCCTGGGCTACCTGTGAATACCACGAATGGTATGGCACCGACGTGATGCCCGAGGATTACGCCTGCGCGGGCAATTGCACCTGCGAGCAGAGCGAATCCATCAGCTACACCAAGGCGAACGACGACATATTGGGCATTGACCTGGTCGCGGATGCAGACTTTCCCTGCGATTTGTTCCAGTTTTATTTCGGTGTGCCGCGGGACAACTACGAGGTGGTCAAGGGTTATTCCAAGATTATCAACGACTGCAGCACGCTGGGTCCCGAGTCTTTCGGCATCTACTGGGTAACCGGCGCCGAGTGCCGCATCAATTCGAACACTCAGGTTGGCTCGCCGGGGGCGCCGATCATGCTGATCTCCGCTGCAACGCAGACGCGAATGAACGGTGGGGCCAAACTCTACGGCACGCTGTTCATAACGGACGTCGAAGACATGAGCGCGGAACTGCTGTCGAACGGCACCAACACCGTCTATGGCTCGGTCATCGTCGACGGCACGCTGGGCAGTTACCAAGGCACATTTCAGGTGGTCTGGAACGATAATACATCACGCAAGGCCGGCAGCGGCGGCGGCCTCGGCACCGTGGCCGGTGGTTGGTCCGACTTCCCCCGCGACTGGGTATTCGACTAGGAACAGAGATGATGAAAACGAACGCATGGAAGCGCAATAACCGGGGCTTTACCCTGCTCGAGGTACTGATCGGAATGGTGATCTTCGCCCTGGGCATGATGGCTTTGGCCCAACTGCAGGGCAGCCTGGCGCGCAACAGCGCGGATGCCAATTCCCGAACGGTGGCCACCAACATCGCCGAGGAGCTGATCGAGGAAGCCCGTAGTTTCAGTCAGATCACCTCGGCGCCCGGCAAGCATGCCTACAACGACATTACTCCGGGCACGCATTCTGTTACGCGGACTGGAAATACTTTTGATGTGGTTACCCAAGTCGCCGACTACTACTACGAAGACGGTACCTTCACCACCACGCCGCCGTTGGGTGCGGCCCGCTCCGATATGAAACTGCTAGAGGTCACCGTGAGCTGGCAAGGGTCCCAGGGCTTTTACGTAGACGGAAACTCTGACACAAACGCCGATCTCGGCAGCGGGAGCATTACGTTGCGCGACGTGATCTCTTCGATCACGTCCCCGTCGAGCGGTAAAGTCGCACTGGGTGCCGCCGGCGACAATTCCTACGCGCCCCCGGTCGATTACAACCCGGGCGAAAACCCTGACATCGTCTCGATCGAACTGGGCCAGAACAAGTTCAAGGAATCCACCACGCCGCTGCCGGATGTGATCCGCACCGACGAACTGGTGGAAACCCGTTTTGACGTGGTGACCTATTCGCAGAACGGCGACAACGCAACTTTCCTCCGTCGCGAGGAGTTCCGGGCGATCAGCTGCGAGTGCACGCTGCGGATTCCTTCGAGCGACAACCAGGGTGGTCTGCGGCCCACCGTTTGGACGGGGTCCGAATACAGCGAGGGTGAGTTCGTTTCCAAGCCCTATGGTGAGGAAGCAAGTAACCAGCAGAGTGAATTCTGCGGCGTCTGCTGCCGTGACCACCACGACGGCGGCACCGGCCAGAACGACGATAGCGATGACCCCGGACGGTCGCGCTACAACCCGTTCCGGCCCTATATTGGATACTACGATAATTCATATGGCGCTCTGGCCGGAGATCACAAGCACTTCAAGCGCAGCAACACCGGCAACCTCGTGTTGGCCTCCAGCGACGGTGCAGCCTATGTCGAAGCCTGCCGGATGGTGCGCAAAGACGGATTCTGGCGCATCGCACAGGACCTGCGTCAGGAAGGCCTGAACGCGTTTCCGGCGTCTTACCTGGATGAAGAAAGCGAGATTGGCGAGTATTCCGACTACGTAACGGAGGCGGTCAAAGCCTACGAACTGGCAACCGATCCTACGAACAATAGCAATCCGACCAACCCATACGAATCGAGTCCGCCGGTGTTCACGCTGCCGCAGAACATGTCGCCCGCCGTCCTGTTTCCGGCAAGCACTTACGACAATGCAACCGAAATGGCTTCCGGCGGTGTAACCGAGCAGCAGTTGCGCGCGCGCGGTATCTACATCGACTACATGAACGATGAGTTACGGGAAAAAATCAATTGCCTGGATCTCGGCGGAAGCGGAGATGGCTGCAATGCGCCGGAAGTCACCTCGGCCCTGGAAATCATTCCGTTCTACGAAGTGCAGCTGACCTGGCTCGCGCGCTGGAACGAGACGCCCAATAATTTCCCGATCGACGTCAGCAACGAGGCCATCGCGGATGACAACCTGCACAGTCGTGGTGTTGCCACGTTGATGAATGGCTTCGGCTACTCAACCGTGAACTCGGCTGTGCATTCGCAGAATCTCGGGCTTACCGGGACTGACCCGATCGATCCCTGGTACGGTTTTCAGACACGTAATTACGATCTGTTTGCGCTGGCGGTGGATTACAACAATCCTCCCCAGCTGACTACCATTATTGTGGCCGGCACCATCAGCAGTGCAGTCGGCGGTGTCAAGGCCGCGGATGTCGAAATCGTGGGCGTTGGCGCGCAGTGTGACCGCACGCTGACGGGATTCGAATGCGTGGTCGAGAAGAATGCGACGGCACCGAGAATCGAGGTATTCAATTATTTCAAAGTGGGTAAGACCTTGTTGGCCTGCAGTAGCTATCTTGCGGGAATCCCCCCGATCGAGCATTTCGCGAATAACGGCAACAACAAGACCAAGTTTGCATTGCCGACAACGGCCAGCACCAGCGTTGCCGACATCGTGATCAAGGAGAACAGCTGCAACTAGCATACCGGTCCCCAGGAAGCACGAGTCCCTCTCTCTCCTACCGACGTGCTTCTGTTACAATGCCGCCTCTTCGGGGGCGGCTTTTTTTTAAGAACCCGCAGCCTGCACCTGCCGGCCGCGGAACTCAGCTAAAATCATGCATGGGCAAACTCATATGCGTGCGTCATTTACAGGGATTCATCCCAACGTCAACGAATTGGCCAACAGCCTGTCCCGGCTCTGGTCGGCCCATCCTCGCGCGGACTCGGGCTTCCTTCAACCCGTGGCCCTGGCTGCGGGAATCGGTCCAGCCCTTCGCCCGCGCGCGCCTGTCCTGCGCCAGAACCCGGGATGCAGGCACAAGCTGCAGGTGCAGGTTTTCAAGCCATGAGAACCCGATTCGCACCCAGCCCGACGGGCTTCCTGCACGTGGGCGGCGCACGTACCGCGCTGTTCTGTTACCTGCAGTCGCGCCACCAGCAGGGCGTGTTCATCCTGCGCATCGAGGACACCGACCTGGAACGCTCCACGCCCGAATCCGTGCAGGCGATCCTGGACGGCATGGAGTGGCTCGGCCTCGACTACGATGAGGGGCCCTTCTATCAGACCCAACGGTTCGACCGCTATGCCGAAGTCGTACGGGGCTTGCTCGCAGAGGGCAAGGCCTACCCCTGCTACTGCAGCAAGGAACGTATCGAGGCGCTGCGCGAGGAGCAGATGGAACAGGGCCTCAAACCGCGCTATGACGGCCACTGCCGCGAGGGCGCCGAGCCGGTGCCCGGCGTGAAGCCGGTGGTGCGCTTCCGTAATCCGCAGGATGGCGACGTGGTCTTCGACGACCTGGTTCGGGGACCCATCAGCATCTCAAATACCGAACTGGACGACCTGGTGATCGCCCGGCCCGACGGTTCGCCGACCTACAATTTCACGGTGGTTGTGGATGACGTGGACATGGCCGTGAGCCTGGTGATCCGCGGCGACGACCACATCAACAACACGCCGCGGCAGATCAATATCTACCGTGCGCTGGGCGCTGACTTGCCGGACTTTGCCCATGTGCCGATGATCCTTGGCGACGACGGCGCACGCCTGAGCAAGCGGCACGGCGCGGTGGGCGTGATGCAGTACCGCGACGACGGTTACCTGCCGCAGGCCTTGCTGAATTATTTGGTGCGCCTCGGCTGGTCTTACGGCGACCAGGAGATCTTCAGCCGCGAGCAGATGATCGCGTATTTCGACATCCGCGATGTCAACCGCAAGGCGGCGGCTTTCAATTCCGACAAGCTGGATTGGCTCAACCAGCACTACATGCGCACGCTGCCGCCGGCGGAGGTCGCGCAGCACCTGGTTTGGCATTTCGAACAGGCCGGACTCGATCCGGATTCAGGCCCGCCGCTGGAGAACCTGGTCACGGTGCAGGCCGACCGGGTCAAGACGCTGAAGGAAATGACCGAGCAGAGCAGGGTGTTCTACGAAGACCTCGAAGATTACGACGAGGGTTCCGCGAAAAAGCACCTGCGCCCGGTGGCCGAAGACCCTCTGCGCGCAGTCGGCAACCGTCTGGCCGACCTCGCCGCCTGGGAGCCCGAGCGTCTCAACGAGGCCGTGCGGATTACGGCTGAGGAGCTGGAGATCGGCATGGGCAAGATCGCCCAGCCGTTGCGAGTGGCGCTGACCGGGACCGCGGTGTCACCGTCGATCGACAAGACCCTGTGGCTGATCGGCCGTGAGCGCAGCCTTGAGCGCATCAGCCGTGCGCTGGCCTATGTCATGAACCGGGCCGCCGCTTCCTGACCCATGTCCAAGGTCGAACGCCTCTATCACCTGCACAACATCCTGAGCCAGCGGCGCACGCCGATCTCGAGGCAAGACCTGATGGAACGCCTGGAATGTTCCCAGGCGACGCTGT
>JAHEFS010000035.1 GCA_024640045.1 Chromatiales bacterium
AGCGGCACAAGGATGGCGATAACAAACAGACAGGCGAGCAGATTGACAAATTGAACCAGCGCATTGACACCCTCGAGCGGGAACTTCGCGAACGGGTGGAGGTACTGGAGCGAATCGTCACCGACCGGCGGGAAGATCTGAGACGCCAGTTTGATCACCTGGACAAGGCTTCCTGAAACACCCGTTACAAGGGGGAGGCGTAGAGAGCAGACGCGAATGACGCAAATTTAGCGAATTACGCCAAAAAGGGCTATCAATGCTTGGCCGTGCAACAAACAAATTTTCGTGTTTGGCGTTTCCGCATTGCATTTGTTGACAGGCCATTCACCACGGTCTGATCTGAAGATTTGATTTCCGAAGGCGCGTGGAAATTCGTCGCTTCGACTAACCAATCCAGAAAATTCGCGTAATTCGCTAAATTTGCGTCATTCGCGTCTTCCTGTTTCGCGCCTTCCAACCCACTCCGAACCCAGGCCAGCTACTCAGACAAACCCCAGTTCGAAGGCTTTGAGCACCGCCCGGGTACGGTCACGCACACCCAACTTGGAGAGGATGTTGGACACGTGATTTTTTACCGTCCCCTCGGCCACACCCAGTGAGTTGGCGATTTCCTTGTTGCTGTAGCCCCCGGCCATCAGCCTGAGAATTTCTGTTTCACGCTCGGTCAGTGGGTCAGGCCGGTCCAGGGCGGAAAAATCTGTATGCAGGTCAGCCAATCCCTTGAGTAACCGTTCGGTAACGGCCGGCTTCACGATCGAGCCGCCGTCCGCCACCGTCTTGACCGCGTTCACCAGGTCCTTCAGCGAAACATCTTTCAGCAAATAGCCCTTGGCGCCATTGCGAATGCCGGCCAGGACCAGATCGTCATCATCGAAAGTGGTCAGAATTATGGTCGGCGGCAACTGACCACTTTCGTTCAGTCGGCGCAACACGTCCACCCCGGAAAGGCCCGGCATGCGCATATCCAGAAGCACCACGTCCGGCGAAACCTCCGGAATCATTCGAATGGCCTCAGCCCCATCCGGAGCCTCAGCGATCACTTCGATTTCCTCGGACAGTTCCAGCAAGCTGCGCACACCCTTGCGCACCAGGTTCTGGTCATCGACCAGCATGACCTTGATCATCAGACAGCCTCCGTTGGCAGCCAGGCGTGCAAGGTGAAGCCCTTACCCTGACCCGATTCTACTTCCAGTTTACCGCCCAACTGCGCCAGGCGCTCTTTCATTCCTCTCAACCCATTTCCCGCCTGCACGCTTGCGACCCCCCGCCCATCGTCCCGGGCGCTCATGGCCACGCCCTCACTCCCGGTGGAAAGCCGGATCCAGAGATTTCGTGCCCGCGCATGCCGAACGCTGTTGGTGATGATTTCCTGTGCGCAGCGCAGCAGCAATTGTGCGCGTTGCGGGTCGGTCATCACCAGGTTGGACGGCAAATCAAGGTGAATCCGCGGTTGCGGAACACCCTCAACCAGGGTCCGCAGGGCCTGGGTCAGATCAACCTTATCATCCTGGCGCATGTCACTGACGACCTCACGAACGTCTGCCAGCAGTAGTTTGGCCAGGGAATGGGCTTGCTGGACGTGTTCCAGCGCCTTGCCTTCCACCAGGTGCGTGGCGACCTCGAGATTCAGGGTCAGCGCCGTCAGGTGGTGCCCCACGAGATCGTGCAGTTCCCTGGCGATGCGCACACGCTCGGCAATTCGCGTGTTTTCGGTCAACAACGCCTGGGTAGCGCGCAACTCGGAGTTCACCTTGCGTAACTCATCGCGGGATTCCTGCTGCCACACGGCGGCGACTGAACCCATGAAGGCGAACAACGACATCCCCAGGAACAGGCCAGCCGTCAGGGACGCATCGGCAATGGTCCTTTCCGGTGCCTGGCTGACAATGATCGCTAACAATACATTTTGCGCAATCAGCCAACCCAGTGCAGGCGCTGGCTGGAGCAGCCAGGGTAACAACCCGGCAAGCACCAGCAGCAGGATGCCCCCCAGGGCAGATTCGCTGACCGCACTGATACCCAGGGCACATCCCGTCAGCGCAACAAGGTACGCCAACCGCCGCAGCAGTGAAGTCTCGCCGGGCAGATACCTCAAGATGTTCCAATAGAGCGCGCCGAACAGGCCGTGCAGCACCCACCATTCGATGTACTGGGCCTGCGGAATCGGCGCCTCGCGCAGAAAATCGACCAACAGCGCCGGGATAGCCGTACAGATCCAGGTGAACAAACCTGCATACCTGAGCAGTTCTACCGGCCGGTGTTTGCCTCTCAGAAAGTCCATTCCATCCAGCTTAGCGCTTGCGGGGTGTTCTCGCACCCGGATAATAACGCGGAATACCGCAGATGGAATGTTACAGGAGTCATGCCAGAAACAATGAGTAACGATCGCTTCACACCGGCAGGCGCTCGAGCGGTGCTGACCCTGGCGCAGATCGAAAGCAGGGCCATCGCCGAGTTGCTGACGCGTTTCGGACTGGAACTTCTGGAAGTGGCACCTGGGCACGACATTCCGGGAAGCTATTGGGGCGATGAGGAAGCAGGACTCGTTGGCAACCATCTGCTGGCACGGCCCGACACGCCCGTGCATTCACTGCTTCACGAAACCTGCCACTTCATCTGCATGGATTCGGAACGGCGGCAGGGGTTGCACACCAACGCGGGCGGCGGCTATGACGAGGAGAACGCGGTCTGCTACCTGCAGGTGCTGCTGTCTGACCACGTCCCGGGCATGGGCCGGCAGCGGATGATGTCGGATATGGACCAATGGGGCTACAGTTTCCGTCTCGGCAGCACACAAGCCTGGTTCGAACGGGACGCGGACGATGCCCGTGACTGGCTCACCGGTGAGGGCCTGATCGATTCCAGTCAGCACCCAACCTGGGCCATTCGGAACGACCACCGCTAATTACCTGATCAGGTTCAGAAAGGCAGCCAGCCTCGCTGCCAGACCAAGACGGCTCCTGCCACCACGGCCAGTGCCAACAACCACGGCCAGTGTGCCCGCCCAGGCCTGATCGCATCTTCTGTCAAAACGCGCTGCGGTCGCAAGCCGGGCGCCTGTAACAACCACCGGCAGGTGCCGATACGGATTTCATCACCCGGGACCAGCGCTCTCTGATTCACCGGCTTGCCATTGCATAAAGTCTGGTGTTGAGCATCCAGGTTGAGCAACACGATCCCTCCCGCGGCATCCATGAGAATTTCGGCATGCTGGCGCGCCACGTTGGGTTCTTGCAAGGGGATGTCACAGGCGGCATCACTGCCGATCACCAGCCGGGAGGAAAGCCCGAACGCCTGGTTGATCACTGATCCCGAGGTGCCCTTGAGGCGGTAGCGGCTCACTTGCCTGTCCCTTCAGTGCCGACCGCAGCCTGTAACAGAACCACCGCGCTGGCTGCAATGCCCTCACCACGGCCGCAAAAGCCCAGTTGCTCAGTCGTCGTCGCCTTGACCGAAACCTGCTCCGGGCCGACCTGGAGATCACTGGCGATGTGCCGGCGCATCTGTTCCGCGTGCGGCGAAATTTGCGGTTGCTCGCAGATTAAAGTGGTGTCCGCGTTGACTACTGCCCACCCGGCCTCGCCAAGCATGGTTCGAACGCGCCGCAGCAGGTCGCGGCTATCCGCTCCTGCCCACCGCTGATCCGACGGGGGAAAATGGCGGCCGATGTCCCCCAGGGCCGCGGCCCCGAGCAGTGCATCAGACAAAGCATGCAGGAGGACGTCACCGTCGGAATGTGCTGCCAGGCCCCGTTCATGCGGTATCCGCACACCACCGAGGATGACGTGGTCACCCGGTCCGAAAGCGTGGATATCCAAACCCTGGCCTACCCTGAAATTCACCGATGGTCTCCATTGTTCCTGGCCGCAAGCCACGTTTCGACCAGCATGACGTCATCCGGATAGGTGATCTTAACGTTGGCTGAAGAACCCATCACCAGCAGGGGCCTGGCCCCTTGTTGCTCCATGGCAGCGGCCTCATCCGTCGGGTTGCTGCCAAAGCTTAAACAATCCTTAAGAGCGCTCATGAGTCGATCCAGTGGAAACAGTTGTGGGGTCTGAGCCGCCCAAAGCCGCTCCCGACTGACCGTTCGCTCAATGTGCCCGGTGTCGTCATCCTGTTTGAGCGTGTCCCTGACCGGAATGGCCAGGATGGCACCATCCGGGTGCTCCAGGCCCTGCCTGAGCAAACGGCGGACACAATCTCCCGGCAAACAGGGACGGGCCGCGTCATGTACCAACACCCAATTGGTCTCCGGATGTGAGTCCTTGATCGCCAACAAGCCTTTGAACACGGACTCGGCACGGCTCGCGCCGCCCACGGCCGTCTGAACGCCTGGAAATTCCGGAGCGATCATTTCCCCGAACAATTCGTCATCCTCGGAAAGCATCACCGTGATGGCGGAAATCCCGGAACAGTTGACCAAGGCCTCCAGCGCATGCGTCAAAACCGGTTTCCCGGCCACCGGCACGTACTGTTTGAGCAGGGCGTCACCAAACCGTTGGCCCCGGCCTGCGGCTGGCAGCAAGGCATGGACGACCGGGTCAGCCATCATTGCCGTCCCTTGCTCCGGGCGCCGGCACCACCTGGTAAAACTCCTCGCCTTCCTTGATCAGGCCCAACTCTGAACGGGCGCGCTCTTCGACCGCTTCCAGCCGTTCTCGCAGGTCCTCGACCTCCGCCTGCAATTCCGCGTTGCGTTTTTCCAGACCTTCGTTTCGCTCCACCTGTTCCATCACCCGGTTTTCCAGAAGCCTGACCTCGGTGAACCCACCCTCGCCAAACCACAGCTTGATCTGCAGTAAAACCAGTATGACCAGCAGGATGGCGATCAGCCAGCGCATCACCGCGTCAGAGCTTCAACCCTGGTACGTGGCTGAAAGCGGCTTTTCCAGCAAAATGAGCTTCCGCGCCAAGCATTCCCTCGATGCGCAGCAGCTGGTTGTACTTCGCGACCCGGTCCGACCGGCACAAGGACCCCGTCTTGATCTGGGTCGCTGAGCAGGCCACTGACAGATCCGCAATCGTCGTATCCTCGGTCTCACCGGACCGGTGCGATACGACCGCACCATAACCCGAATCCGCCGCCAGGCGGATCGCGTCCAGCGTCTCGGTCAAGGTGCCGATCTGGTTGAGCTTGATCAAAATGGCATTCGCAACGCCCTCTTCGATTCCACGGCGGAAAATCTCCGTATTGGTGACGAACAGATCGTCGCCCACCAATTGACAATGGGTCCCGGACAACTGCGTGTGCACGGCCCATCCCGCCCAGTCGTTCTCGGCCAAGCCGTCCTCGACGGTGATGATTGGATATTGCCTGATCCAGCTTTCCAGGTATTCGGCGAAGGCTTCCGGTTCGAACGCACGCTGTTCGGAGTCGAGGAAATAACGGCCGTCGCGGAAAAATTCCGAAGAGGCCACGTCCAGACCGAGATAGACCTGGTCACCAACCGAGTAGCCGGCCTTCTCGATTGCCTCGAGAATTACTTCCACTGCGGACTCGTTGGAGTCCAGGTCCGGCGCAAAGCCTCCCTCATCCCCAACAGCAGTGTTAAGCCCGCGGGCCTTGAGTACAGACTTGAGAGAGTGGAAAATTTCGACACCACATCGCAATGACTCTGAAAACCGGTCAAACCCTGCCGGTAAGATCATGAACTCCTGCATATCGACACTGTTGTCGGCGTGTGCCCCACCATTGATGATATTCATCATCGGAACAGGCAGGGTCAGCGGACCGGAATCTGCCAGCCGGGCCCACAACGGCTGCCGCTCGTGTGCCGCCATCGCGTGGGCTGCGGCCATCGACACCCCCAACAACGCGTTGGCGCCCAGCTTACCCTTGTTGGGCGTCCCATCCAGATCTATCAGGAAGCGATCCAGGCCGGCCTGGTCGGAAACGTCACGCCCGACCAGGTTCTTGGCGATGGTCGTGTTGACGTTTGCAACGGCTTGCAACACGCCACGACCCAGATACCGCGTGGTATCGCCGTCACGCAATTCAATCGCCTCATGCGCCCCGGTAGATGCGCCAGAGGGAACTGCAGCCCGTCCAAAAGCCCCGGAATCGAGGGTGATATCCACCTCCAGGGTTGGATTACCGCGCGAATCCAGAATTTCGCGGGCAAGCATGTTTTTAATCTGGGTCATTGCAATGATCCTTTTAGAGATAAAATTCGGTTTTCAAAGTGCGCGTTCAAGCAAGCGACCGGCCTTGACCGTCTGGTCCAGCGCTTTGAGGACCGTTAAAAGCTCTTCCATCAGGCTCAGCGGCCAGGCGTTGGGGCCATCACTGAGCGCCTCTGCGGGGTTCGGATGCGTCTCCATAAACAACCCGGACACTCCCGCCGCCACCGCGGCACGGGCCAGCACGGGGATGAATTCACGCTGACCGCCGGACGCATTGCCCTGTCCTCCCGGCAACTGTACGGAGTGTGTGGCATCGAACACGACCGGGCAGCCGGTCTCCCGCATCACTGCCAGTGAGCGCATGTCCGAAACAAGATTGTTGTAACCGAAGGTTGCACCGCGCTCGCAAACGAGAATGTCCTGGTTACCGGCCGCCCGGGCTTTGGCGACCACGTTGCCCATTTCCCAGGGGGAAAGAAACTGGCCCTTCTTGATGTTCACGGGCCGTCCGGCGCGGGCGACTCGCTGAATGAAATTCGTTTGCCGGCACAGGAAAGCGGGCGTCTGCAACACGTCCGCCACCTCGGCCACGGACGCCATGTCGGTATCCTCGTGCACATCGGTCAGGACCGGTACAGACAACTGTCTCCGGACTTCACCCAGGATGCGCAACCCTGCCTCGACGCCCGGACCGCGAAAGCTTTCACCGGATGAACGATTGGCCTTGTCGAATGACGACTTGAATATAAAGGGAATGCTCAGTCGCGCCGTCATTTCCTGCAACGTGCCGGCAGTGTCGATGGCAAGTTGTTCCGACTCGATCACGCAGGGACCTGCAATCAGGAACAGCGGCCGATCGAGGCCCGCTTCGAATCCACACAGCTTCACAGGCTGGCAACCTCAGCTGCCGGCGCCGACTTCTGCTCCGCCAGGGCCGCTTCGATGAAACCGGTGAACAGCGGGTGGCCGTCGCGCGGCGTGGAGGTGAATTCCGGGTGAAACTGACAGGCCAGGAACCACGGATGTTCCGGCAACTCGATGATTTCAACCAGGGTTCCGTCCATTGAGTGCCCGGATAGCCTCATGCCATTCTTTTCAAGCACATTGGCGTAGTGGTTGTTGAACTCGTAACGGTGTCGATGTCGTTCGCGGATGACTTCCCGCCCATACAACTGGCGAGCCAGGCTGCCCTCGGACAACCGGCATTCCTGCGCCCCCAGTCGCATGGTTCCGCCCAGGTCCGAATCCTCGGAGCGAACTTCGAGATTGCCCGAGGCATCGAGCCACTCGGTGATCAGACCGATGACGGGATGCGCGCAGTCACGTTCGATTTCAGTGCTGTTAGCGCCTTCCAGCCCACATCGGTTTCGGGCAAATTCGACCACGGCCGCCTGCATCCCAAAGCAGATCCCGAGATAGGGAATATTGTTTTCACGGGCATGGCGGATGGCTTCAACTTTTCCTTCGAAACCACGTTCTCCAAAGCCCCCAGGCACCAGGATCGCGTCCGCATCTGCCAGGCAGGACACCCCTTCACGTTCAATATCTTCTGACTCCAGGGCGAGGATTTTGACCTTGGTACGGCTGCGCAGCCCGCCATGATGCAGGGCTTCGGTGAGTGATTTGTAAGCATCGGCATGGTTGACATACTTTCCGACCATGGCCACCGTGACCTCGTGCTGAGTATGCCGCATGCGGTCGACCACTTCTTCCCAGTCGGACAGGTCGGCATCCCGTGTCACTTCGAGGCCCAGGCGCTCAATCACGATGTCATCCAGGCCTTCTTCCAACAGCAGCATCGGGATCTCGTAAATACCGTGGCGGGCATCGAGCGCAGACATCACGGCCTTTTTGGGCACGTTGGTGAACAGCGCAATCTTGGCGCGCTCCTCCTCGGAAATTTCGTTCTCACAACGGCAGAGCAAAACATCGGGTTGAATGCCGATCGAGCGAAGTTCCTTGACCGAGTGCTGGGTTGGCTTGGTCTTCGTCTCGTTAGCCGCCTTGATGTACGGCACCAGGGTCAGGTGGATGAACATCGCATCGCGGCCATATTCCACACCGAGTTGCCGGATCGCCTCGAGGAAAGGCAGCGATTCGATATCGCCCACGGTGCCTCCGATTTCGATCATGGCCACGTCGTAGCCCTCGGCGGCCTTCTTGACGGACTCCTTGATCTCATCAGTAATGTGGGGGATCACCTGGACGGTTCCACCCAGGTAGTCGCCGCGGCGTTCCTTGGCAATGACGTTGTTATAGATCCGGCCGGTGGTGTAATTATTGAGCTGGCTCATCCGGGTGCGGACGAAGCGCTCGTAGTGACCGAGGTCGAGATCGGTCTCGGCACCGTCCTCGGTGACGTAGACCTCGCCATGTTGAAACGGACTCATGGTCCCAGGGTCCACGTTGATGTAGGGATCGAGCTTGACCAACGTGACCTTTAAACCGCGCGATTCCAGGATCGCAGCGAGGGCCGCGGACGAAAGCCCCTTGCCCAGGGAGGAAACTACGCCGCCGGTGACGAAAACTAAAGATGCCATGCCAGAACCTGTCCATGATTGTTGTAGGCCTGGAAGCCAATTATACGGAGGCGCGCGCCCGGCCGCGAGAACCTGGTGACATATTCTTCAAAACAATTGCCTGCCCGGCACAGGAATCGCGCATACCGTGATCGCCCCGCCCCTTGCCCGGCTTTGGCTTTGAAAGGAAACAGTCGGATATTCAGCACTTCACGATGGTCTTTTTCCGCTATCATTTGCGCCCATGATTCCAGCATCCTTCGACGGAGATTCCCGCTGACATGAGTTCAGCTGACTACCAGGCCTCGGACATTGAAGTTCTGTCAGGCCTCGAGCCGGTGCAACGCCGCCCCGGCATGTACACCGACACCACGCGTCCCAACCACCTGGTCCAGGAAGTCGTCGATAACAGCGTCGATGAAGCACTCGCGGGACACTGTCGCAGCATCACGGTGATCTTACACGAAGACGGATCGGTCGAAGTCGCCGATGATGGTCGCGGCATGCCAGTGGACAATCACCCCGAGCACGGCATCCCGGGCGTCGAACTGATTCTCACGCGCCTCCATGCAGGCGGCAAATTCTCTGACAAGAATTATCAATACGCCGGCGGTCTGCACGGCGTGGGCGTCTCTGTGGTGAACGCACTTTCCAGCGAACTGCAGGTGTGGGTCAAACGTGACGGGGCTGAGCACCACATGAGTTTCCATGACGGCGGCAAGGTAACTGACCTCAACGAGGTCGGGAGCGTCGGGCGCCGCAATACCGGCACGCGGGTGCGATTCTGGCCCGACGCGAAGTATTTCGACAGCCCCAAAGTCTCGGTCAAGAGCCTGCGGCACCTGTTGCGCGCCAAGGCGGTACTGTGCCCGGGCCTGAGCGTCACCCTCGAAATTCCTAAAGATGGAGCGTCGGAGACCTGGCTGTACGAAGACGGACTGGCCGAATATCTCCGCTCGGAACTGGAAGGCGAAACGCTGCTGCCGCAAGAGCCGTTCACGGGAGACATGAAGGGCACGGACTCGGAGGTCAGTTGGGCCCTTTGCTGGCTACCCGGCGGCAACACCCTGCAGGAAAGTTACGTAAACCTGATTCCAACGACGCAAGGGGGAACTCACGTCAATGGCTTGCGTACCGGCCTGGTGGAATCGCTACGTGAGTTCTGCGAACTGCACAGCCTGCTGCCTCGCGGAGTCAGGCTGGCGCCGGATGATATCTGGGACCGGATCGGATTTATCCTTTCGCTTCGAATGGGAGAACCGCAGTTCAGCGGACAAACAAAGGAGCGATTGTCGTCAAGGGCAGCGGCGACATTCGTGTCCGGCATCATCAAGGATGCTTTCAGCCTGTGGCTGAACCGGAATGTCAGCGACGGCGAGGAAATCGCGCGACTGGCTATCGAAAATGCGCAGAAGCGCATGAAGAAAAGCCGCACCGTGGCGCGCAAGAAGGTCACTTCAGGGCCAGCGCTGCCAGGCAAGCTGGCCGATTGCAGCAGCCAGGACCTGGGTCAGACGGAACTATTCCTGGTGGAGGGCGACTCGGCCGGCGGTTCCGCGAAGCAGGCCCGCAATCGCGAATACCAGGCCATCCTGCCGCTACGCGGTAAGATTCTGAACACCTGGGAAGTTGATTCAGATGCGGTTCTTTCCAGCCAGGAGGTGCATGATATTTCCGTTGCGATCGGTGTCGATCCGGGTTCGGACGCCATTTCGGGTTTGCGTTATGGAAAGGTCATCATTCTTGCCGATGCCGACTCCGACGGCCTGCATATTGCCACTCTGCTCTCAGCCCTGTTCATGAAGCACTTCATGCCGCTGGTCGAAACCGGCCATATCTTCGTCGCCATGCCGCCGCTCTACCGGATCGATGTTGGCAAGGAAACTTACTACGCACTGGATGCCGAAGAACGCCAGGCAGTCATGGACCTGATCACCGCGGAGAAGAAAAAGGGCAAGGTGCTGGAGACCCGGTTCAAGGGTCTGGGCGAAATGAACCCCCTGCAACTGCGGGAAAGCACCATTGACCCCGACACCCGGCGCCTGGTCCAACTGACCGTGGAAAATGAACTGGCCACCAACAAGATGATGGACATGTTGCTGGCCAAAAAACGGGCCTCCGACCGTAAAGCCTGGCTCGAGAACAAGGGAAACCTGGCCAGCCCAGCATAAACCGGCCGCAGCGGCGATGTGACCCGAGGCCGACGAACACCGATCGAGAAAGCCAACACCATGACCGAAATCACCACGAGCTTCAGCGAATACGAAAAAATCCCGCTCAAGGATTACGCCGAGCGCGCCTACCTCGACTACTCCATGTACGTCGTGCTGGACCGCGCGCTGCCGCACATTGGCGACGGCCTGAAACCGGTCCAGCGGCGCATTGTTTATGCGATGAGCGAACTGGGTCTCAGCGCCGCCTCCAAGCACAAGAAATCCGCCCGTACGGTCGGTGACGTCCTGGGCAAATTCCACCCTCACGGTGACTCGGCCTGCTACGAAGCCATGGTGCTGATGGCGCAACCCTTTTCCTACCGTTATCCACTGATCGACGGCCAGGGAAACTTTGGCTCACCGGACGACCCCAAGTCGTTCGCCGCCATGCGTTATACAGAATCGCGACTGGCTCCCTATGCACGCACCCTGCTGGCGGAACTCGGCATGGGCACCGTGGACTGGCAGCCCAATTTCGACGGCACCCTGAAAGAACCCATGAGGTTGCCAGCGCGGCTCCCCAACGTCCTGCTGAACGGCAGCACCGGAATCGCGGTGGGTATGGCCACGGATATCCCTCCGCACAATCTTAACGAGGTGGTGGCTGCCTGCATCAGGCTGCTGGAGTCACCCAAGTCGACGGTCCAGGAACTATGCGAGCACGTCCTGGGGCCGGATTATCCGACCGGAGCGGAAATCATCACCCCGCGAGAAGACCTGCTGAAGATTTACGAATCCGGCAACGGCTCGGTCAAGATGCGCGCGATCTGGGAAAGAGAGAACAGTGACATCGTGGTAACGGCCCTGCCGCACCAAGCCTCTCCTGCCAAGGTGCTGGAACAGATAGCCGCGCAGATGCGCAGCAAGAAATTGCCGATGGTCGAGGACCTGCGGGACGAATCCGACCACGAAAACCCGACACGCCTGGTGATCGTGCCCCGTTCCAACCGCGTGGATATCGACCAGTTGATGAACCACCTGTTCGCCACGACCGATCTCGAGCGTAATTACCGGGTCAATCTCAACATCATTGGCACCAACGGCAAGCCCCAGGTTTTGAACCTCAGGGAACTGCTCAGGCAATGGCTCAGTTTCCGCACCGAGACGGTGACCCGCAGGCTGGAGCACCGACTGGACCAGGTGGTCGATCGGTTGCACATCCTCGAGGGCCTGTTGGTCGCGTACCTCAATATCGACGAGGTCATCCATATCATCCGCACGGAAGACGAGCCGAAACCCGCCTTGATGGACCGGTTCGGGCTGACGGGGACGCAAGCCGAAGCCATCCTGGAGCTGAAACTCAGAAATCTGGCCAAGCTCGAAGAGATGAAAATCCGAGGTGAGCAAGAGGGACTGGAGGACGAACGAAAGTCACTCGAGCTCACGTTGGGCTCCAAGGCCCGATTGAATACGCTGATCAAGAAAGAGTTGCTGGAAGACGCTGAGAAGCATGGTGACGAGCGACGCTCCCTCCTCACTGAACGCGAGGCTGCCCAGGCGCTCAGGGAACAAGACCTGGTACCTTCCGAGCCGACGACCATCATCCTTTCGCGATCTGGCTGGGTGCGCGCCGCCAAGGGTCACGACATCGACCCGGAGAGTCTCAATTACAAGGCCAGCGACTCGTTCCAGCATGCAGCACGAGGGCGTAGCAACCAGCAGGCGGTATTTCTCGACTCATCCGGCCGGACCTATGCGCTGCCGGCACACAACCTGCCTTCAGCCCGCGGACTTGGCGAGCCGCTGACCAGTAAGTTCACGACGCCGGATGGCGCTCATTTCCTGTACGCTCTGGCTGGCGACGCCGAGCAGAAGCTGGTACTGGCCAGTTCATTCGGCTACGGTTTCGTCACCGAACTGGGTAATCTGCACAGCCGCATGAAAGCCGGCAAAGCGATGCTGACATTGCCCGCTGGTTCGCTACCGGTTTGCCCATCCATGATCCCCTCCGACGAGGCGCAGACCATCATCTGCGCCACGACAGACGGCTACCTGCTGGCGTTTCCGTTGTCGGAGCTACCCGAATTAACCAAAGGCAAAGGCAACAAGCTGATCAACATCCCACCCAAACGCCTCAAATCCGGGGACGAATCCATGGTCGGGATGGTGGTCAAGGATGGGTCCAGCGATATCCTGGTCTGGGCGGGTCAACGCTACTTGCGCATGAGCAGCCGAGACCTGGATCACTACCGCGGAGAACGCGCCAAGCGTGGCCGCAAATTGCCACGAGGATTTCAGCGAGTTACGCAAATCGAACTCGCGACCGACTAAGCCGGCCTGGCAACAGACCGGCATACCCGGCAATGCGCCTTCAGTTCAGGACGCGGCACCGCCCTTAGGCTGCATCAGTCTTACGCGCAGCCAGTCCAGTACCCAGCCGCCCACGAATCCGTAAACCAGCATGATCAGAACGGAAACCAGCACGAATTGATCCGTACCCTCTCCCAACCGGATCAGGAAAGCGTGGACTATCACGGTCGCCAGCACCGAAGTCAGCAACACTCTCGGCATGCTCCGCTGTCCTCCCCGAACCAGCAGTGAGGCCACGACATAAGCCGCGACGATGGCAAACACGATCAACAGGATGAATTGGTGAAAAGAACTCAGGTCCGACATGATTTTCCCCCTTGTTAAAGCCTGTTTCTAACAGGCAACGCGGACAGCCAAAGGCCGACCGCGCGCCACGACAACCCGCTGATGACGGTGGCGAAAGCTCGCAACCCAACCGGTTCACCAGGGAATATCGGCCTTGGAAGTATAATCACAGACCTCCAGGTAGGCGCAACTTCCAAACGAACCAAAACTGCCCAGGTTATTGATTGTGCTGTAGTTGAAGTACATCCAACCCGCGGCGCGCACCGCCAGAAAATACGTTGCCGCCATGCTTTTGCTGCCTCCCATCGCCCAAATATCGCGATAGAGTTGATGGTCACAGGCGCTCCGGTCTTCGTCGGTTCCCCCAGCCGCGTAGCAGGCATCATGCTGTTCACAAGCCGCTTCGAAATTGAAGTCAGGCACCAGCCAGTCCCCTGCCCCCCCGGGACCACAAGAATCGAGGTAAAACCGAATCTTGTCGTAAATCTTGACGGTATCTCCGAACAGTTCCCACTCATGCGTCGAAGGCGTGATCCTGACCACGGTCTTGCGGTATCTTTTCATCTCGCGGTCGGCGGATGAATTGATCTGGTATTTACGCAATTGCGCATTCCCCGCATCGATGACCAGCACGGCATCAGCATCGTCCGAGTAGCGCAGTGCCGACTTGGTGTACTCGGTCTCGCCGCAGCCGTCGCAGATCACGGTTTTGGTGTAAGCGTTCGAAACATTCGGCGCCAACATGGCGAGCAGCGCCATGCAAATCCATAGTCCTTTCATGAGTAGTCCCCCTTGTTTTGAAGTGAAACGACCCTTGGTTCCGATGCTCTTGGAACTCAGGGATCATCGCTTTTCATGCTAGGGCGCCGTCGGGGAACTGTATGCAGGGTTGTTGCCCGGCCGAAGGCAGGAGACTGGCTCATTTACGTGAGCGCCAAACCAGACCATACCGCCGACCGGTGCCCGCGGCGGGCAACAATGCGTGGCGGACGGACGCGTATCCAGAGATGCTGTGACGGGTGACGACCGCGGGATCGTCACCGACGGCGCCTGCCAGGTTCAGGCTGGCGTGCGGTACCTTGCTGATGTCACCGGAATGTTTTGTGGGAAAGGCCTATGCCCGTTCCGGCGCGGGACATCGGGTTGGTTCGTTTCAATCGTCATACTTTTCCACGGCACGCAACAATCCGGCCAGATCGTCTGGCAATGGAGTTTCATACCCTACCTCGCGACCATCCGTTGGGTGCAGCAGACTGAGCCGGCGAGCATGCAGGGCCTGTCGCGGAAAAGTCTCGATCGTCTCCCGCAGTTCCAGGGGTAATTCAATACGCTTGGCCAGCCTGCGCCCGTAGACCGGGTCACCCACCAGGGGAAAGTCGATATGCTGCATGTGCACGCGAATCTGGTGAGTACGGCCCGACTCCAGGGAAACCTCGAGGTGGGTGAAATGACCAAACTGGCGCAAGACGCGGTAGTGGGTCACGGCGGGTTTGCCTCCCCGCACCACCGCCATGCGCTGTCGAACGCGCGGGTGCCGCCCGATTGCCGCTTCGACCCGGCCTTGCCGGGGCGTCAGGCCATGCACGAGGGTCTCGTAAATGCGGCTCATGCTGCGTTCCTGTAATTGGCGTACCAGCGACGCATGGGCCTTCAGGCTGCGGGCGACCACCATGATTCCACTGGTGTCCTTGTCCAGCCGGTGCACGATCCCGGCCCGGGGAATCCGCGCAAGTTCAGGGTCGAAATGAAGCAAGGCGTTCTGCAACGTGCCGTCCGGATTTCCGGCGGCCGGGTGGACCACCATTCCGGCCTGTTTGTTGATGATAAGAATGTGTTCGTCTGCATGAATGACATCCAGCGGTAAAGGCTGGGCCAACACCTCCCCATCCGGCTCCGGCTCGGCATCCAGCACCAGGAGTTCGTCACCCGCCAGGCGGGCGGCGGGCCGCGCACTGCGACCGTCGACCGTCAGGCGACCCTGGCGGATCCAGGACTGCAACCTCGCCCTGGAGAAATCCGGAAAGCATTCCGCCGCAACCTGATCCAGGCGCATACCACCGTGGCTGTTTTCAGCGCGACGTTCGATGTGAATTTTGCCGGGCATGGAATGGGAATGTTGAACCTGTGAAGGATTTAAAAGTCTGTTGTAACTCGCTACTCAATGTACACTGGCTCCGAGACTAGTGAAAGCATGACCGTTCCGCTATCATTCCGCCCCTGCGTCACTCCGGATAGCCCTATGCCCTGTAACAACTCGCTGCGATCCCCGTTTCACTCCCTGCAATGGATGGTCATCATCATGATGGTGGTCGCCGTAGGTCTGGGTGGGTGCAAGAAAGACAGGGAACTGGAAGATGGACGGACTGCGGCTGAACTCTACCAGGAAGCCAAGAAGCAACTGGACAACAAAGCCTACGACCGGGCTGTGCGATCCTACAAGACTCTACAGACCCGTTACCCGTTCGGACGCTACGCTGAACAGGCACAACTGGAAATAGCCTACGCCTACTACAAGGCAGGACAGACCGAGCAGGCGCTTTCCACGGCCGACCGCTTCATTCGCACCTACCCGACCCACCCGAACGTGGACTACGCTTTCTACATCCGGGGACTGACCAACTACGAGCAGAAAGTGGGGCTGCTGGAGCGCATGATGCCCAGCCGCATCCGTGACCGCGACCAGAGCGCAGCCCTGGAAGCATTTGCCGATTTCGAAGAACTTTGCCGCCGTTTCCCGGACAGCCGCTACGCGCCGGATGCGAGGCAACGCATGGTATTCCTGCGCAACAACCTGTCCTACTACGAAATCGATGTGGCCCGTTATTATCTCAAGCGCAAAGCCTACGTGGCGGCAGCGAACCGGGCTCGTTATCTGCTGGAAACCTACCCGGACTCACCCGAAGCCGGTAACGCCCTGGAGGTTCTTCACCTCGCTTACACTGAAATGGGCTTGACGGAACTGGCGGACGACGCCATGCGTATCCTGACGCTCAACTATCCGGACCACCCGTACATCAACGACGGGCATAAGGGTAAGGGGTTCTTCGCCCGGCTCTGGCCGTTCGACTGAATATTCGCTGGGAATCCACCCGCACTCAGAGTCAGTAGATACCGAAGTCTTCCCGCCAACCGGATGTGATCGGGTAACGTCGGTCGCGGCCGAATCCGCGCGAGGTCACCCGGACGCCAGGGGCGCCCTGGCGACGCTTGTACTCATTGCGGAGCACCATTGCCGCGACTTTTCTCACCATCGCTTCGTCATAGCCCTGCGCCACGATGTCGTGAATGGACTGATCCTGATCCACGTAGCATTTCAGTACGGCGTCCAGTTCCTCGTATGCAGGCAGACTGTCCTGGTCGGTCTGGCCGGGTCGGAGTTCCGCCGAAGGCGCGCGCTGAATAACTGCTTCAGGGATCGCTTCACCGAGGGTATTCCGAAATCGCGCCAACGCGTAGACACGGGTCTTGAGGCAATCCTTGATCGGTGCAAAACCACCGCACATGTCGCCGTACAAGGTGCTGTAACCCACCGCCAACTCACTCTTGTTACTGGTGGCGATGGGTAACCAGCCGTTCTGGTTCGACAGGGCCATCACTACCATTCCGCGAATACGGGCCTGCAGATTCTCGTGCGTGACGCCTTCCGGCCGCTGTCTCAAGGCCGGCTCCAGGGCTCCCTGCAGGGCATCGAACGACGATTCGATGGGCACTTCCTGGTAGTCCACACCCATGACCTCGGCCTGGTGCCTTGCCAGGTCGAGACTGAGCGGAGAGGTGAATTCGCTTGGCATCATCAGGGCGTGAACACTTTCGGGCCCAAGCGCATCGACGCACAGGGCCAGCGTCAAGGCCGAATCCACCCCACCTGACAGTCCCAACACCACATCACTGAAGCCGTTCTTGCGAACATAGTCCGCCGTTCCGCGAACCAGGGCACCGTAAATCTGGGCAATATCTGACAGCGGATCCTCGGGCCAGGAGATGGGCGAGAGTGCTCCGCCGACCGGTTCCCACGAGGCCAGCAGCAGGTGTTCAGCACAATGTGGGCCAACAGCGGTGACCACGCCCGAGCGGTCGAGCAGCATCGACCGGCCGTCGAAGACCAGCTCGTCCTGCCCACCCACCAGGTTGCAATAAACCAGTGGCAGCGCCGTGTCCGCGAAGCGGGCTGCCAGCATCTCCCTGCGAGCCGCGAGTTTGTCGTCCCGGTAGGGTGAGGCATTCGGGACCAGCAACAATTCGGCCCCAGCCCGCCTGGCCTGCAGGGCAGGACCTGGTTCCCACGCGTCCTCGCAAAGAATGACGCCCAGCTTGCGTCCATCGATTTCCTGCACCAGGGGCGAAGCACCCGGACTGAAATATCGGCGCTCATCGAATACCGCGTAATTTGGCAGACACTGTTTGAAATACCGGCCCAGCACCTTGCCTGATCGGAGCCAACTGACAGCATTGAAGCGGGCGCCCCGCTCCGACCAGGGGTGTCCCATGATGACATCGATTCCTTGCGCCTCTTTCACCAGCCGTTCCAGGCATTCGTGGGCGCGCCGCATGAATCCCGGTCGCAGCAGGAGGTCTTCGGGTGGATAACCGGAAAGCGCCAACTCCGGAAACAGCACCAGATCCGCACCCTGGCGCCTGGCCTCTTCGATGCAAGTCAGCGCCCGGCCCAGATTGCCCGTGAGGTCGCCGACCAGAAAATCGTACTGGGCCAGGGCAATCGTGATCATGGCAAGAATGAGCAGGGGTGGTTAACCCCTGCCCCGTCGTTTATCCCGCTGACAGGCTTTCGCTGATCGCCTTGCCAAGATCTGCTGGTGATCGAACAGTGCGCACACCTGCAGCTTCCAGAGCCTCGAACTTGGCCTCGGCAGTGCCCTTGCCCCCGGCGATAATGGCGCCCGCATGACCCATTCGCTTACCCGGTGGCGCGGTCACACCCGCGATATAGGCCACCACCGGCTTGGTCACGTTGGCGGCGATGAATTCTGCCGCATCCTCCTCGGCCGAACCGCCGATCTCGCCGACCATGATGATGCCCTCGGTTTCCGGGTCTTCCTGGAACAGGCGAAGGGTGTCGATGAAATTCATGCCCTGGATGGGATCACCGCCAATACCGATGCAGGTGGACTGACCCAGGCCGGCCAGTGTGGTCTGGTAAACCGCCTCGTAGGTTAGCGTACCGGAACGCGAAACCACGCCCACACGCCCCCGGCTGTGAATGCGGCCCGGCATAATGCCAATCTTGCAGGCATCGGGCGTAATGATGCCGGGACAGTTCGGGCCGATCATCCACGTATCCGGCATTCCGGCCAGTACCGCCTTGACCCGCATCATGTCCTGCACCGGAATGCCTTCCGTGATGGCCACGATGACCCGGATCCCCGCATCCGCGGCCTCCAGTATGGCGTCCGCGGCAAAGGGTGGCGGCACGTAAATCACGCTGGCATCTGCGCCGGTTTCAGCCACGCCCTCGGCCACAGTGTTAAATACGGGCAGATCGAGATGCTGCTGGCCGCCCTTGCCCGGCGTGACACCGCCGACCAGTTGCGTACCGTAATCGATTGCCTGCTGCGAGTGAAAAGTGCCCTGGCTTCCGGTGAAGCCCTGCACCAGCACCTTGGTGTCTTTGTCGATCAGGACGCTCATTGGCCCACCTCCGTTCCGTTGGCAGCGGCAACCACCTTGCGGGCCGCGTCATTCAAATCACTGGCTGACTGCAGCGCCAATCCGCTCTCCGCCAGCATCTGGCGGCCCTGGTCAACATTGGTTCCCTCCAGTCGCACGACCACGGGTACTTTCACTCCGACCTCCTGGACCGCGGTAATAATGCCCTCGGCGATCAGATCGCAGCGAACGATACCGCCGAAAATATTGACCAGGATGGCCTCCACCCGGTCGCTCGACAGAATCAGTTTAAAGGCTTCTCTCACTTTGGCTGCATCAGTGCTTCCCCCAACATCCAGGAAGTTGGCCGGCTCGCCGCCGTTGAGCTTGATCACGTCCATGGTGGCCATTGCCAGGCCCGCACCGTTCACCATGCAGGCAATGTTGCCGTCGAGGGTCACGTAGTTGAGGTCATGTTTGCTCGCTTCGAGTTCGGCGGGATCCTCCTGGGACTCGTCCCGCAGGGCGGCAAGCTCTGGATGACGGAATAGCGCATTGTCATCGGCATTGATCTTGGCATCGAGCGCAATCAGGTCACCCTTGCCGTCAATGATCAGGGGGTTGACCTCCACCAGGCTGAGATCCTTTTCCTTGAACAGCCGGTAAAGGCTGTCCATGATTTTGCCCAACTGACGGACCTGAATGGCCGTCAAACCCATGCCAAATCCCATTTTGCGTGCCTGGTAGGGCTGAAAACCCGCCGTGTTGCTGACCTTGACGGTCACGATTTTTTCCGGCTCGGTGGCGGCGACATGCTCGATATCCACGCCGCCCGCTGCCGATCCCATGAATGTCACACAGCGGTTTACCCGGTCGACCAGGGCCGAAAGGTAGAGTTCCGAGTCGATATCAGTTGCCTCGGCAATCAGAACCGATTCCACCGGAAGGGCACGGCCTCCCGTCTGGTAGGTACTGATCGACATAGCAAGCATGCGTTCAGCCTCGCTGCGCACGGTATCCAGGTCGGAGACCAACTTCACGCCTCCGGCTTTGCCCCGCCCGCCGGCATGCACCTGGGCTTTGACCACCCAGCTGTCACCACCCACGGCGCGCGCGGCCTTGACCGCTTCTTCCCCGCTGCGGGCCACCTGGCCCCCGGGCACGGGAATTCCGTATTCGGCAAAGAGCTCCTTTGCCTGATATTCGTGAAAATTCATGCTTGCTCCTTAAGGAATGTACCGCGGGATTCTATACCGCCGATAGCGGAGGCCACGCATTGTGCTTCCCGTGGCTTCATTTGAACGGCGCTATTTTCCCTTGATTCAGCTCTCAAATCAAAATTGTTTGCCCGCGCTTCAATGGCATGATGGATGCGCTTCGGTCCCCCCTGAGCGGGGACCGATTCCAGACGTCCCCACGGGCGCGAAACCGCCCTCCGGCGGAGAGTCCTGGAAACGCTTGATGGTATACTCATTCCCCTTTCGGGAGTTTCTGGAAAGCCATGGAGCCGGCCAGTACACGCGCCACCCAAAAAAGCATAAAAGCAACCGAGCAAAGGGAAGTTTATCCACTTTCAGCCACGCTGACCTTGCGCGTGGTCAATTACCTGAACGCTTTCAGGCTGTTCATCAGCCTGTCCATGGCCATCGCTTTCCAGTCGGGGGTCATGATCGCCACTTTGGCGCCGCAAAATCCCGCGCTGACGACAAGCGGGCTGATTGCCTATATCGTTCTCAGCATCGGACTGATTGTTGTCGCCCGCAAGCCGATCATGAGCTGTTTCGCTCTGGCCCGACTGTCACTGTTCATCGACATCCTGTTCCTGTCCCTTTTATATGTCCTCTTTGGTGGCCTGGAGAGTGGCATGGGCGTGCTGCTGATCTTTGTCAGCGCCTCAGCCGCCATTCTGCTGCCATTGCGCATGGCTTTGTTCCTTGCCTCGTTGGCCACCATTGTGATGGTCGGTGAGTCATTCGCCAACTCTCATTTTGGCGCCGAAAAACCCGAAACCCTGATCAGTGCCGGCTTCTATGGACTCACCAACCTCCTGACTGCCCTGCTGGTGCACTTGCTGGCCTTCTGGGCACGGGATTACCGCTTAATCGCGGAACGCCAGCAACGGCATCTGACGCGGCTGGAGCAGATCAATGAATTGATCATACGGCGGATGCGTGGCGGTGTGCTGGCCGTGGATCAGCTGGGCGAGATTCAGATGATGAACGAGTCGGCCTGGTTTTTGCTGGGCACCCCGGCCTCGACTGATCGCGTCTTGCGCGAAGTTTCGCCGGAACTGCATGATGCGCTGGAGCACTGGCGAAAATCGCCGGGCGGCGACACCATGCCGCTGACCCTGCACGCGAGCCAGGCCCAGGTGATACCCAAATTCGTGACCCTGCCGGGCCAGCAGGACATTCGGGTTTTGATTTTTCTGGAGGACAATGATGTCGTCGCGCAACGTGCCCTTGAACTGTCGACGAGCGCACTGGCCAAGCTTTCCGGCAGCATCGCCCACGAAATCCGCAACCCGTTGGCAGCTGCCAGTCATGCGGCACAATTGCTGGCCGAGTCGGAAGACATCGCCGAGCCAGATCAGCGTTTGGTGGCCATCATCAACAAACAATCCCGGCGTATGAACGATATCGTGGAGAACATCCTGCAGCTTTCGCGCCGGGAAAAATCGCGCCCGGACTTGTTTGAACTGAAACCCTGGCTGCAGGAACTCGTGGCCGACTTCAAGTCGTCGCAGTCGCAACGCGATATCGTGATCGAAAGCGCCATGGAAGAAGGCGAAACCCTGGTCATGTTCGACCGCAGCCAGCTACACCAGGCAATCTGGAAACTGCTGGAGAATGCCGTCGATCATGGCGGCAGCGAAGACGAAAAACCGGAAATCATGCTGCGAATGGCTCGCTACGAGGACGCCGGCTATTGCGTGGTCAGCGTCGAAAACAACGGCGCGGGAATTGCCGAACTCCACATTGAGCATATTTTTGAACCGTTTTACACGACTCGCCAAAACGGTTCAGGGTTGGGGTTGTACGTGGCCCGGCAGTTGTGCGAGGCCAACCAGGCGGAAATTACGGTAGACTCCACGCCTGGCTGGAAGACCCGCTTTCACATTCGTCTGTCGCTCGCCGGACAGGCACAATCCGGTCTGGATATCAATCACAACGCGGTCAATGGATGAACGAACAGCATCATGTACTGATCATCGACGATGAACCGGATATCCGGGAACTGCTGGATTTGACGCTGTCCCGCATGGGCTTGCGCGTCACCGCCGCGGAAGACCTTGGCGCCGCACGACATGCCCTGCTGGAAAATGATTTCAGCTTTTGCCTGACCGATATGCGCTTGCCCGATGGCAATGGCCTGGATCTCGTTCGGGAAATTTCCGAACGCTTTCCGGAATTGCCCACCGCGGTCATTACCGCCCATGGCAAGGTCGAAGATGCCGTTCATGCCCTGAAAATCGGTGCCTTCGATTTCGTCTCCAAGCCGGTCGATCTCGATGTGCTGCGCAAACTGGTCAATACCGCACTCAAGCTTCGGGGCGATGAGCCGGAAACCAAAACGGACGAAGCCGCTCAGACGGCCCGACCCGACACCGGCAAACTCAAGCGCCTGATCGGAATCTCTCCTGCGATCGAGAAGACCCGCATGATGATTCGCAAGTTGTCGCGCAGCCAGGCCCCCGTGCTGATCAGCGGAGAGAGCGGCTCCGGCAAGGAACTCGCAGCGCGACTCATTCATGAACTCGGCCCCCGTGCCGACCTGCCGTTTGTTCCGGTCAACTGTGGGGCCATCCCGACCGAGTTGATGGAAAGCGAATTTTTCGGGCATCGCCGCGGCAGTTTCACCGGCGCCAATGCGGACAAAGAAGGGCTGTTCCAGGTCGCCGACGGCGGCACCCTGATGCTGGACGAAGTCGCGGATTTGCCGTTGCACATGCAGGTGAAATTGTTGCGCGCCATCCAGGAGAAAGCCGTGCGTCCGATTGGCGCCCGGGAAGAGGTGCTGGTCGATGTCCGCATTGTCAGTGCCAGCCATCAGCCCCTGAAACCGCTGGTCGAAAGCGGCAAGTTCCGTTCTGACCTGTTCTTCCGACTGAACGTCATTGAATTGCCCATGCCCGGACTCAGAGAGCGCCAGGAAGACATCCCGATCCTCGCAGACCACTTCCTGGCCGAAATTACCGATGATTGGGAAGCAGAGATGGTTCCATCAATTTCGCCTGTCGCGATGTCTGCCTTGACCGCCCACGATTACACGGGAAACGTGCGTGAACTGGTCAATATCCTGCAAAGAGCCGTCACCATGTGCGAAGGCAGTGAAATCCAGGTGGAAGACCTGATGCTGGAGCAAGTCACAGTGAGCGAACCGCGAGACGCGACACCCGGCCGGGATGCCGACCAGTCCCTGGATACATACATTGAAGACATCGAAAAGAAAATGCTGGAGGACGCGCTGAAAAAAGCACGGTACAACAAGACGCGCGCGGCGGAATTGCTCGGTATCAGCTTTCGGTCATTCCGTTACAAATTAAAAAAATTTGGGATTGACTGATCGTTCGAATGAAATCCGGAGGTTTCAGGTGAACGACAGCAACCAGAACCATCTTCAGGAAAGACCTTTGGGCTTGCTTTTACCCATTTTGCTGGGGTTGTACCTTTTGGTCACCTCGAGCGTTGAGCCGTTCCCGGAGCTAGGGGTTTTCAATGGGAAGCGGGTAACCCAGATCGCCATGCTCCTGGTCTTTTATTTGCTGCTCGTTGCTTCCAGGCCTCTTAAAGACGCTTTAAGTCGCCAGCTGAAGATGATACCGCCCTGGCAAGTGCTGAGTCTCATTCTTGTTGGATTATTGGCCACCGCTTCCACTCTCCGTCACCCCCATCCGGAATATGGCCTGGCTGAAATTGGGCTAATAATTTTATTGATTCTCGCGGTGTTTGTTGTCAGCGCCGCCAGATCGCTTCAGCCTGCCAAATTTGATGCCTACGTCATGTTCATGCTGATTGGTCTTGGGCTTATTACGTTTGTTCAGGAACTCATGGGTTTGCTCGCCAATTCCGTCCATGGCAATGAATACAGCTTTGAACAAATGCTGATCCGTTTTTCTCACCCTCGCTTATACAATCAATTGCAAACCTGGATGATTCCAATGCTTGCAGCGTTGCCATTCATTTTCGGATCATCGAATAAAATGAAGGCTGCCACCATATTGTTGCTTTCATTTCAGTGGTTTATCTTGCTGACTTCGGGTGGGCGCGGCAGCTTTCTAAGCCTGGCAGTCGCGCTCACTATTGTTGGCATCGTTGGTCGCAAAAGACTGAAGCAGTGGTTGCCACTGCACCTGGCAGGTTTTCTTGCAGGGTGTTTGCTGTTTTCCTCCGTGGGTTTGTGGCAGAAACAAGACACACCCATGCAAAGCGTTTACCTGGAAAAGTCGATTGGAAGACCGGTTTTCCACTCCACCGGACGGACAGGTCTTTGGCAACTCGCATTAGAGGAGATAAAAGAGCACCCGTGGCTGGGGGTGGGCACTTCAAGGTACTCATGTGCAAGCCCCCCAAACTTCGCGGCACACCCTCACAACCTCGCACTGCAACTTGCAGCAGAATGGGGAATTCCAGCCGCCGTGCTCATACTGATAATCTTTGTATTCGCCACAATCGCCGCATTTCGCCAGCTACTTGAAGGACGCAATTGTGCAACGAACTCCGATGTGGTTCGAGACCTGCTATTGGCCAGTGTACTGGCCGCGGTGTTGCACGCGAACTTAAGTGGGTTATTCATCATGCCTGCCAGCCAGGTCATGGCCGTTCTTATCTCCGGTTGGGCGCTCAGCACGTTTCAGAAAGATTCTGTACCCTCCAGCGGCTCAAGAGTTCAGTCAACTACCGTCGCCTGGATGGCAATCGGAATTGCCGTTGCACTTTCCACATTTACCCGAAATGAGATAGGGCTATTGACTCTGCGGATACCCCCTTCGGAGAATTTGACTTCTGAGCCCCCGCGTTTTTGGCAATTTGGTCGAATTTGTGACTATTCTTTCGATAACACGGAC
>JAHEFS010000132.1 GCA_024640045.1 Chromatiales bacterium
GCCAGCGCTGCGTCGTTGACCTCACCGTCTTCGATCAGTTGGCTTTCACCGGTAACGTACATGGCGATCGAAGCATTGAGTCGCTGGGTAATCTCTTCGTGATAATTGCGGGTACTGAACAGTTCAACGCCCACGAATGCTCCGCCGGTAACGGTGACAATGGCCAGGAGCGCAAGGGAAAGTCGTGCAAACAGGGTGTTCATGGTCTCGGATTCGATCCTGTTGAATTTATGGGTGGAGATTGACGACCGTTTTGGACGCAGCCACTCCCGAAGGCGGCAACCGTGCATCGAGCTTGTAACCCACGCCCCAGATTGTCGTGATGAAAATCGGTCGTGCCGGGTCGGGTTCGATTTTTGCCCGCAAACGATTGATGTGGGAATTGACC
Source organism: Chromatiales bacterium (assembly GCA_024640045.1). Taxonomy (GTDB): domain Bacteria; phylum Pseudomonadota; class Gammaproteobacteria; order Xanthomonadales; family SZUA-36; genus WTJD01. The sequence goes on from JAHEFS010000132.1 coordinate 389, forward strand.
GTGTGCTCGTAACCCTCGTGGCCGTAACCCCAGACGTTGTCAAGCAACTGAGCCCGGGTGAATACCTGTCCGGGGTGGCGGGCAAAATGCAGCAGCAAGTCGAACTCGCGTGCAGTCAAAGCCACCGGCTCACCGTGCAAGGTGACTTCCCTGGTGCCGGAGTCGATGGCCAGAGGGCCCAGTGTCATGGCCTCGCCCTCGCCTGCGTATTGTTTTTCGAATGACTCCATCCGGCGGAAGATCGCTTTGACGCGCGCCATCAACTCCGACACGCTGAAGGGCTTGGTCACGTAGTCATCCGCACCCAGTTCAAGGCCAAGCACCCGATCGAGTTCGGAAGACTTGGAGGTCAGCATCAGGATCGGCACGTACCGCTGTTCACGGCGAAGTGCGCGGCAAATACTCAAACCGTCCGGGCCAGGCAATCGAATATCGAGGATGATCAGATCCCAGTGGCGCACGAATGCCTGGCGCATCCCCTGGTGGCCATCGGCAGCAAGGGTCACCTGGCAATTGGCGTCCCGTAAATGCATGTGGAGTAACCGGGCAATATCCGGCTCGTCTTCCACGACCAAAACCTGGTGTTCTTTCATCGACCTCTCCTGCATTGCGTTCAACAGACTAGACCGAAAAAATAACGAAAGTATCACAGACGTCTTGAAGAAAATTTATATTTACGTTAATTATCAGATATTTAACGTGTTATATCCCCAGGTCAATCTCAGAAATATCGTGACACACATGTGAAATTCGCTCTTCACAATGGTCTCCAGTGCCGGCAACCCGAGCCGGACGAAAATCAACAACCTGGAGGAATCACCATGAAACAACTGATCGGATTGATCGCGACCGCGTCACTGGCCTTTTCAGGCACCGCCCTGGCCCAGGGCAAGTCCATTCACGAAGCGACTTTCGAGGTCACCATCACCAACCTGACCCGTGGACAGAGCTTCACGCCGATGATCGTCACAGCCCACACTCAGAATGTCAGCCTGTTCGAATTGGGCGCGGAGCCCAGCCAGGCTTTGGCCGATCTCGCGGAGGGTGGAGATACCAGCGGTGTCGCCATGGCATTGGAAGATTCAGGAGCCGCCAGCGACATCCAGTTCACTGACGGTGGCCTGATCGCACCTGGTGAATCACGTACCGTCGTTATCGAGACCTCGCTGAGGGGCTACAACCGCCTGAGCCTGGCGGGCATGTTGCTGCCCACCAACGATACGTTTGTGGCGCTCAACGCTCTGCCCCTGGATTTTTGGGGCCAGGCTTCGACATACGTTTTTGCTTATGACGCCGGTAGTGAGAACAACGATGAGGCCTGCGCCAGCATCCCCGGCCCGCACTGTGGTGGTCAGCCATTCTCAATGGGTCTCGGTGAAGGCTATGTTCACATCAGCCCCGGCATCGCAGGCATTGGCGATCTCGATCCGGCCGAGTTCGACTGGAGAAACCCCGTGGCCGTCGTGAACGTGACCCGGATTCGCTAAGTCCGGCAACACAAGCCGGACCAGACTGGGGGCCATGGATGGCCCCCTTTTTATTCTCCTCTACCTGACAAGGTCGCTTTTCCAACTCTCTCCCAACCAATGCCCTGTGCAAGCATTTCCTTAAGCTGGGATAATTTAGGGTTAATCAGGGTCAGACTGTCCAATATCCGGGCAGCAGGGAGTAATGTGCTCAATGGACGGTTTCGGCAACAAGCCGGGCGACAGCCCGGGCGCAATGGGCAAATTTTTCCGCTATGTTCTGCCGCTGGGATTGATCGTGATTTCGATCGTAGTCGTGGTCATCATGGTGAGCATCGCCCGCAACAAGCGGCCTGAGCGAGTCGAAACCGGCAACCAGGCCGTGCTGGTGGATACCATTGCAGCCGAACAACGCTCGCTGAACTACACGGTCAACTCCCAGGGCACGGTCATGCCGCGCACGGAAACCACTCTGGTTTCCGAAGTTTCGGGCAAGGTCGCCTCGGTCTCACCTGATTTTGTCGCGGGCGGGTTTTTCAGAAAAGGCGAAACCCTGCTGCAAATTGACCCCAGTGACTACGAAACTGCATTGAAGCGGGCGGAAGCCGCCCTGGCTTCACGCCAGGCCAAGCTGGCGGATGAACGGGCACGCTCGGAGCAAGCCCTGAAAGACTGGCAGAACCTGGGACGGGGCGGTCAGCCCTCTGACCTCGTGCTGCGTAAACCGCAGCTGCAGGATGCCCTGGCCAATGTCAGCGCGGCGGAAGCCGACGTCCAAAAGGCGCGTCGCGATTTGCAGCGCACCCGCATCACCGTACCTTACGACGGACTGGTCAAGGAAAAGCTGGTGGATGTGGGCCAGTACGTATCCCCCGGAACCCGCCTCGGTGTGAGTTTTGCCATTGATACCGCCGAGATACGGCTACCGTTGTCTTCCTCGGACGTCGCTTACCTGAACCTGCCTTCGGCCATGGATGCAACCCCCGGGGCATTTCCCCAGGTCGCCCTGTTCGCCCAGGAGGCCGGCACAGTCCGCAGGTGGGAAGCCAGCATCATCCGTACCGAGGGTGTCGTGGATGTCACCAGCCGCGTGGTTTACGCCGTGGCGCAGGTGATCGACCCCTATGGCGTGCTGGGCCAGAGCCAGCAGGAGGAACTTAAGGTCGGCACCTTCGTGCGAGCGGCCATCGAGGGCAAGGCGGCGGAAAACGTGATCGTACTACCCCGCTACGTCCTGCAAAACGACAACACTGTCTTGGTGGTCAACGAACGGATGGAACTGGAAATACGTCCCGTCGTCGTGGCCCGGGCCGAACCGCGCATGGTTTATATTTCCAGCGGTGTCAGCGGCGGCGAGCATGTCATCACCACCACGCTGGACGCTCCGATCCCGGGCATGAAACTGGCGATCAGCGGGCAGCGGGACACCCAATCGGCAGCGGTTGAAGGCTTACCGGAGGAATCCGGGCAATGAAGACGGGCAATCCCTATGAAGCACTGATCAGCTGGTTCGCACGCAACTCAGTTGCGGCCAACTTGCTGATGTTCATCCTGCTGGTGGGTGGGCTGTATTCGACTTTCACGATTAAAAAGGAAGCCCAGCCGAAGATCGCCACCAATATCGTCACGGTCAACATGCCGTTCCTGGGCGCCAGCCCGGAAGATGTCGAGGAAGGCATCCTGATCAAGGTCGAGGAAGCGATCCAGGACATCGAAGGCATCAAGGAAATCATATCCACCGCGCGGCGCGGCAGCGGTACCGTCAGCATCGAGGTCATGCCGGAATATGATGTCCAGGACGTCATGAACCAGATCAAGAGCCGGGTCGATGCCGTCTCGACCTTCCCGGACAACACGGAAAAACCAATCGTCTCGCGCAATACCTTCGAGACGCGGGTGTTGATGGTGACCGTCTATGGCGACGTGGCAGAGCGCACCCTGAAAGAGTTCGCCAAGCAGGCGCGCAACGATATCGTCACCCTTCCCGGGGTTACCCGGGCGCAAATCCTCGGTTCGCGTCCCTATGAGATCAGCATCGAGGTCAGCGAATACACGCTGCAGGAATACAACATGACCCTGGCGGAAGTCGCCGCCGCCGTGCGGCGCGGCTCACTGGATCTGCCGGCCGGCACCATCCGCTCCGAATCCGGTGACATCCAGCTTCGGACCAAGGGCCAGGCCTACGTCGGCCGCGACTTCGAGAACATCGTCGTGCGCACCAACCCTGACGGTAGCCGGGTGCTGTTGGGCAACGTCGCTGACATCAAGGACGAATTCGCGGACATCGGCCGCTTTTCCGAGTACAACGGCAAACCTGCCATCACCATCCAGGTCCAGTCGGTAGGACTGCAGAGCGAACTGGACATCTCCGCGGTGGTCAAGGATTGGGTGCGCCAGCAGAAAGCCTCCCTGCCCGAGGGTATCAGCGTGGCCTCCTGGGCGGACATCACCTACTACCTCGAAGGCCGGCTGGACATGATGATGAAAAATCTCGTGTTCGGCGCCGTGCTGGTCTTTTTCTCTCTGGCCCTGTTCCTGCGTCTGAAGCTGGCGTTCTGGGTGATGGTGGGGCTGCCGGTTTCCTTCCTCGGCACCTTCTTCCTGATGCCGACACTGGACATCACGGTCAACCTGGTCAGCCTGTTCGGCTTCATCCTGGTACTGGGTATCGTGGTGGACGACGCCATCGTCATTGGTGAGAGTGCCTATACCAACATGCGGGCCAAGGGCCACTCGGTGGACAATATCATCGAGGGCGTGCACAAGGTGGCGGTACCCGCGACCTTCGGTGTGCTGACGACGATTGCCGCGTTCATGCCCATCTTGCTGGTTTCGGGTGTTTCCGGCGAATTTTTTGCGGCCATCGGTTGGGTGGTCATCCTGTGCCTGATTTTCTCCATCGTCGAGTCCAAGCTGATCCTGCCGGCTCACCTGGCGCACATGAAGATCCGGCATTATGAGAAAGACACCCACAACGTGTTTATCCGTTTCCAGCGTTTCTTCAGCGACGGCCTGCACACCTTTGTCGACCGCTACTACGCGCCGTTCCTGGAAAAAGCCATCAGGCGCCGCTATCTCACCCTGTCGTCTTTTGTCGCCCTGCTGATCCTCTCAATCGGGCTGGTCGCCGGCGGCATCCTGCGCTTCGTGTTCTTCCCCGACATCACCGCGGATTTCCTGCAGGTGGACATCGAAATGAACGAGGGCACACCATCCGCCCAGACGCACGAGGCCATGCGGCGGGTACAGGAAGGCCTGTGGGAAGTAGACCGGGCGGTCGGCCAGGAACAGGGGGTTGAATCCGGGGCGGTCGTCAGCAGCCTGCTGGCATTTGCCCGCGGAGAGACCTCTGGCCAGATCGTGGCCGAATTGGTCAAAGAGGAACAATCCGTGATTTCCGGCCCCGAGGTCCTGCGGCGCTGGCGGGAAGCCGTGGGTGAAGTCCCAGGCGTAAAGCAACTGGGTTTCCGCGGCGCCACGGGTCCCGGTGGCGGACCTTCGGTTTCGATTCAGTTGATCGGTGCCAACATCGACCAGGTCGGCCGCGCCGCTAACGAACTGGAGCGCCGGATACGGCAATATCAAGGTGTCTTCGACATCCGCAACAGCTACGAGCGCGGGCGCCCTGAGATCAAGCTCAACATCAAGCCCGAGGCTGAAGCCCTGGGCATCAGCCTGCAGGACCTCGCCCGGCAGGTACGCGCCGGGTTCTATGGTGAAGAAGTGCAACGTGTGCAGCGCGGCCAGGACGAGGTCAAGGTCATGGTCCGCTTTCCCAGGGACGAGCGGGATTCGGTCGGCTACCTGGACAATATGCGCATCCGCACACCCAATGGCGGCCGGGTTCCATTCCACGCGGTGGCCGAAGTGGAACTCACTGAAAGCCCGTTGTTCATCCGCCGCTTCGACCGCGAACGAGCGGTGCGCCTGACCGCCGAAGTCGACAAGGAAAAATACGAACCCGAAAAAATCCTGGCAGACATCATGTCCAAAGAACTGCCCGAGGTACTGACACAGTTTCCCGGGGTGCGCTCGCGCCTGAGCGGTGCCAGCCAGGCCGCACGCGAAGCACAGGCGGAACTGGCCAAGGGCGCGATGTTCTCCCTGTTCATGATCTTTGCCCTGATGGCGATACCGCTGAGGTCCTATACCCAGCCCCTGATCATCATGTCGGTGATCCCGTTCGGCTTCATCGGTGCGATGGCCGGCCACTGGTTGCTGGGTATCCCGGTCAGCATGACCAGTTTCTTTGGCGTTATCGCACTCTCCGGTGTGGTGGTGAACGACAGCCTGATCCTGGTGGACTTCGTCAACAAGGAGCGCAAGGTCGGTGTGCCGCTGGCACAGGCCGTGATGGACGGTGCCAAGGCGCGCTTTCGCCCGATCCTGCTGACTTCGCTGACCACCTTTCTCGGCCTGGCACCCATCACCCTGTTTGAACGCAGCCTGCAGGCCCAGCTGGTCATTCCCATGGCCGCATCGCTGGCCTTTGGCATCCTGTTTGCCACGGTCATCACCTTGTTGCTCATCCCTTCGCTATACCTGGTGCTGGACGACATTACGCAATGGTGGCGTCGGGCCTGGCAGCACGTATTGCCAAAGCGATTCCGGAATCAACGTCATCCGCATCCCAGCGTGCTGAAGATGAACCAGGGCCGCGACTGATCGCGGACTGCCGAATGAGCACACTTCGCCAACATCTCGAGCTGGCTCGGGGTCGACTTGCGGAGCTGCCCGCCGCCAGCCTCGAAGCCGAGATCCTGCTGGCGTTCAGCCTGGATTCGCCGCGTTCCTTTCTGTACGCCAACCCCGAACTGGAGTTGCCGCGCGAGCACTCAGAGACTTTTCAGCAATTGGTGGAGCGCCGCGTCATGGGCGAGCCCATCGCCTACATTATCGGGCAGCGGGAGTTCTGGTCACTGCCACTGAAAGTGACGCCAGACGTGCTGATCCCGCGAGCCGAAACCGAACTGCTGGTGGAAAAAGCCCTGCAGATCTTGCCGGCTGATGCAAA
>JAHEFS010000133.1 GCA_024640045.1 Chromatiales bacterium
TCTCCTGGCCGTTGTATTCGGTCCGCACGGCCGAGGCAAACGGCAGGCCGGTCTGTTCCGTCACCGGTAACGCATCGATATCGGAACGGATCGCGACCAGCGGCCCAGGCTTACCACCTTTTATGACGGCCACCACGCCCGTGTGTGCGATGTCCGTGCGCGGCTCCAGGCCCATGGCCCGCAACTCTTCGGCAATGCGTGCGGAGGTATTGAATTCGCGGTTGGACAATTCGGGATTCTGGTGGAACCAGCGACGCCACTCGACCACCTGTGGCTGCAGATCTGCCGCCGCCTGGTCAATGTTTTCCCAGCTGACGTCCGCTGCAGCGGCGATCGGTAAAACGGCACTGGCAAGCAGCAAGGGCAGGACTGATTTCATAACACTCTCCGTTGGTTTCTGGCTTACCTGACGATCGCGCGACCGGCATCGGACCGCGGGTCTGAACCGGCCGTGACTTCCCCGGTTTCCCGGTTCCACATCACGCCATGCATGTTGCCCCAGGTGCCGCTGCGTACTTCGACTTCGTGGCCAAGGGCCCGTAATGCTTCCACTTCTTCCGCGGTAAAGGCATCAGCCTCCGCCGAAATTCGGTCCGGCAGGTACTGGTGGTGGAATCGCGGCAGGGAAACCCAGGATTCCGGCTCATGACCGGCCATGAAATCCAGGATTCCCAACAGCACCATGGTGATGATGCGGCTACCGCCTGGCGTGCCGATGGCGGCCACCTTGTCCTGGCCCATCATCAGCGTCGGTGACATGCTGGAGAGCGGGCGCTTGTGGGGCCGGATTTCGTTGGCGGTAAAACCAATCAGGCCAAATGCGTTGGGCTCACCGGGCTTGGCCGAAAAGTCGTCCATCTCGTTATTCAGCAAAAACCCGGTTCCGGGCACCATGAAGCCGGATCCAAACGCCAGGTTGACCGTGAGCGTGGCGGCCACCATGTTGCCGTCCGCATCAATGATCGAGAAGTGCGTGGTGTCATTGCCCTCGGGCAGACCCTCCTCACCGGGCAGCATGCTGCTGGGGGTGGCTTTGTCATACCGGATCGAAGCTCGCAGGCCATCCGCATAATGCTGGCTGGTGAGCATTTCGATCGGCACCTCGTAAAAATCCGGATCGCCCAGATAAATGGACCTGTCCCGATAGGCCCGGCGCATGGCCTCGACGATCAGGTGTGTACGCTGCACCCGGTCAAGATCCTGCAAAGGATAGACCTCGAGCATATTCAGCATCTCGGCAATGGCGATGCCACCCGAGGAAGGGGGTGATGCCGTGATCAGTTCATAGCCCTGGTAATCGGTGCGGATGGGTTCACGCTCCTTGACCACGAAGGCGGCCATATCGTCCATGGTCCAGATGCCCCCCGCTTCGCGGACGCCATCGACCAGGCGTTGGGCGACTTCACCCCTGTAGAAAGCATCGGCGCCCTGCTCGGCGACCTGCTCCAGCACCCAGGCAAGGTCGGGCAACTTGATGACATAGCCGATTTCTGGCACCTCACCGTTGTCGAGCAAGGCCGCGGCCGCCGCTGGCCAGCGATTCAGGGTGTCGCGCTTCCATTTCGCCATCGAATGGTATTTCTCGTAAACGGGAAATCCCTCGCGGGCAATGCGAATCGCAGGTTGCAGACTACGGGCCAGGCTGAGCCTGCCGTAATGCTTCGCGATGTATTCCATACCGGCAATTTCACCCGGAATGGCCGCGGACAGGGGGCCGTTCACCGCGAGGTCACGATTGACCGACCCGTCTTTATTCAGATACATGTCCGGGTGAGCCGCAGCCGGCGCCTGCTCGCGCGCATCCACCATGGTTTCGAAGCTGTCTTCGGCCCGATGCAAAACCCAGAAGCCGCCGCCGCCGATACCGGAACTGGTCTGCTCCACTACGGCCAACACAGAGCTCACCGCGATGGACGCATCGAAGGCGTTGCCGCCGGCGGCCAGAATTTCGTGGCCTGCCTCGGTCGCCAGGTAATGGGCGCTGGCAATGGCTGCCTTGCCGGGACGCTCCGCTGCTGCCACACCCGTGGCGAGCAGTGCCAGGGCGATGACGGCAAGACCGGCGATCAGTCGTCTGAGTCCGTACCGGTCAGCCGAATATACTTTTTCCACAATTGCTCCTTGGTTTCAGGATGACTCTCATCCTTGGGTATGCACTCCACCGGGCATACCTCGACGCACTGCGGCATGTCGAAGTGGCCGATGCACTCGGTGCACAAATTCGGGTCGATCACGTAATAGTCCTCGCCGGCCGAAATGGCCTGGTTCGGGCACTCCGGTTCGCAGACATCACAGTTGATGCACTCTTCGGTGATCTTAAGCGCCAAGATCAGTCCCCGATGGCATACTTGCTGCGCAGAGCTGCCTCGACCTCTGGACCCACGAATTCGGACACGTTGCCGCCCAGGCGCGCGATTTCCTTCACCAACGAGGAAGAGATGAAGCTGAAGTCCTCATCCGGCGTCATGAACAGCGTTTCCACCGTCTCTTCCAGGTGCCGGTTCATGCTGGCCAACTGGAACTCGTACTCGAAGTCCGAAACTGCGCGCAGGCCGCGCACGATGATGGTGGCATCAATTGACTTGACGAAATCCATCAGCAGGTTGTCAAACCCAACCACCTCGATGTTTTCGCACCCTTGCATTGCGCGCTCGGCCATCTCGATGCGTTCCTGCAAGCTGAACAGCGGCGCCTTGTGCGGGCTTTCCGCGATGGCCACCACTACTTTGTCGAATACGCGCGCTGCGCGCTCCACCAGGTCGGTATGACCATGGGTCACGGGGTCGAAAGTACCGGGGTAAACCGCTATTTGCTGTGCATTCATCGGGCTTTCAGGCCAAACCATCCAGGGCGGTTATTCTAACGTGCCACGAGCGGCCAGCGCGAGGCGAATGGCGACGGCATGGGACAAAAATGCGGTCGACTATGCCGATTCGAAGCGAAACAGCTGCATCCGTACCTGTCCCAGGGTTTTCTCACGCCAACTCGACCAGCCTGGGCCGGCCGTAACTGGCTCCCGCGAGGCAGCCGTTTCAAAGTAGGCAAAACCGCCAGCATTCACGCACCGCGTTTCGCACAACAAATCCATGACGCGTGGCGTCAGGCCCTCGTCAAAAGGCGGGTCGACAAAAACGATGTCCAGGCTGGACGGCTGCGCCCGGGAAAGCCAGGCCAGGGCATCGGCCTGCTCGACCTTCACCTGTGTCGCCGCCAGGTGGTGAATATTCAGGTCCAGGTGGCTGACCACCGCGGAATTCTTCTCCAATAGCGTCACCCTGGCCGCGCCCCTCGATGCCGCTTCGAGGCCCAGTGCACCGCTGCCTGCGAACAGGTCCACACAAACCGCTCCGGGGACGTGCGCCTGCAGCCAATTGAAAAGCGTTTCCCGGCAACGATCGCCACTGGGGCGAAGGCCCGGCAAATCGAGCACGGGCAATCGCCGGCCACGCCAGTCTCCGCCTATGATCCGAATGCTGTTCTTGGGTTTCGTTCCCGCCATCGCGCCGCTACGAGCAACTGCCATACTGTTAGCATAGCGTGTCGCCCACACGATGCACGAAGGATTTGCTTGGCGGCACCTGAAACCTTTGGTTTGCGCCAAGCGACCCCATATCGCCACCATGCTGAGAATATTCAAAAAAATCCGTAACCGTCCGGGTCAACTGGAAGATGTGCAACTCCGCCCAGCCGAGCAGAAAGGCGCTGAGTCACTCGATGATCGCCTGGAACGATCCCGCAGCCAGTTCGGTCAACGCTTGCGCGCGGTACTGGGTGCGCATACCGAGATCGATGAGGATTTGCTGGATGAACTCGAAACCACCCTGCTGACCGCTGACGTTGGGGTACAGGCGACCATGAAGATCATGGACAGCCTGCGCGCGGCCATCAAGGTGCGTTCAATCACCGACCCAAATTCCCTGCTGCCTGCCGTGCAGGCAGAGTTATACGAACTGATCGAACCCTGCGAGCAGTTCCTGGCCGTCGACCCGCAGCATAAGCCCTTCGTTTTGTTGATGGTCGGCGTCAACGGCGCTGGCAAAACCACCACTATTGGCAAATTGGCCCAGCGCTTCAAGGAAGACGGGCTGTCAGTGATGTTGGCTGCGGGCGACACCTTCCGCGCCGCGGCTGTCGAGCAACTGCAGTCGTGGGGCAAACGCAATGACATACCGGTAGTCGCCCAGGGCACCGGCGCCGACTCGGCTGCGGTACTGTTCGACGCTTACCAGTCCGCCAAGGCGCGCGGCATCGATGTGCTCATTGCCGATACTGCCGGACGGCTGCACACCCAGTCGAACCTGATGGACGAGCTCAAGAAAATCGTCCGGGTACTGGGCCGGGTGGATGAGTCGGCACCGCACGAGGTAATGCTGATCGTGGATGCCGGAAATGGCCAGAACGCGCTTAACCAGGCGCGCCAGTTCAATGAAGCTGTCAACCTGACAGGCATCACTGTCACCAAGCTGGACGGCACAGCGCGCGGCGGCGTTTTGTTCGCCATTGCCGGTGAACTGGGAATCCCGATCCGATTCATCGGTGTTGGTGAAGCAGCCACTGACTTGCGGCCGTTTGACGCGGGCACTTTCATCCACGCCATCCTGCCCGTTGACTGAGCAAGCGGAATTTTCCAAACGCCTGCTGACCTGGTGGGACCAGCATGGCCGCCACGACCTGCCCTGGCAACATCCGCGCACGCCTTACCGGGTGTGGGTCTCAGAAATCATGCTGCAGCAAACGCAGGTCGCGACCGTCATTCCCTACTTCGAGCGGTTCATCCGGCGTTTTCCCACCTTGGACGACCTGGCGGAAGCGCCGCTGGACGAAGTGCTGGCGCTGTGGGCCGGACTGGGCTATTACGCCCGGGCACGCAACCTGCATAGAACGGCGAAAATCTGTACCGTGGACTACAACGGGGACTTGCCCTCCTCTGCCGAGACTTTGACGGCGCTGCCCGGGATCGGGGAAAGCACCGCCAATGCCATCGTTTCGCAGGCCCACGATATTCCTGCCACGGTGCTGGACGGCAATGTACGACGCGTGCTCGCACGATACGCCGCGATCAGGGAATGGACCGGGAAACCCGACGTCACACGGCAATTATGGAAAATCGCCGACTGCCTGCTGCCTTCATACCGAGGCGCCGACTATACGCAGGCGATCATGGACCTGGGCGCCACAATCTGCACGCGCAGCCAACCTGCCTGTGCAGCATGCCCGGTCCGGGACGACTGCCAGGCCTTGTCACAGGGCCTGGTTTCGGAACTCCCGATTCCCAAAGCCAGGGCAAAAGCCCAGCGACAGGACCTGTACATGCTCCTGTTAACCCGACCGGATGGCAGCGTATTGCTGGAACGACGACCACCGGCCGGTATCTGGGGCGGATTGTGGTGCCTGCCCGAAGCAGAAAGCCCCTCGAACCTGGCCAGGGGGTTGGGGTTGGATGCGCAGAGCTTCGAACTGCTGCCGGCTATCGAACACCGCCTCACCCATCGCCTGTTCAACATTCAACCAGTTGCTTGCCCTGCAGACTCTGCTGCCCTGGCGGTAAAATGCAATGGAGAACAGCGCTGGTTCACTGCCGAGGAATGGCCGAAAATCGGCCTGCCACGGCCCGCGCTCAAATTGCTGGAACTGCACCTGACCGGAGAAAGCCAATGACCCGCACCGTTCACTGCCATCTGCTGGGCAAGGATTTGCCCGGGCTGGACTATCAAACCTATCCCGGTGACTTGGGCAAAAGGATTTTCGAGAATGTCTCGGCGGAAGCCTGGCAGCAATGGCTTAGCCACCAGACCATGCTGATCAACGAGCACCGCCTGAGTCCGATCAATCCGGAGCACCGCAAGTTTCTGGAAGAGCAAATGGAGAAGTACTTTTTCACCGGCGGCGCCGAAATGCCCGAGGGTTACGTGCCGTCGGATTGACTGCACAGGTTGACTTGCCCACCCTCAAACGGTTTAATACCGCGCTCGCTGAATAAGCAAATGCCCAGGTAGCTCAGTTGGTAGAGCAGCGGATTGAAAATCCGCGTGTCGGTGGTTCGATTCCGCCCCTGGGCACCATCTCCAAACCCAGCCATATCAAGTGTTTTAAATCACTTGATGATCAATAAAACCAACGCTTCTCGACTTTTTATGCTATTCCAGCATCAGCATGAGGGGCGCGTTGTTTGATCCGGTCACGGTAACGGAATGCTCGGCACGGGTAACGAAAATGTGAGTATGAACGTGTTGCCTTCCAGAGTGCTGCGGGCGCCGGTTTCCCAGAAATACCGCAGGTTCAGGAATCCGTATAGTTTGCTTTTACTCGCTATTGGAATGGTGACCTCCGGACCAAATCCAAACACCCGGTGCCTGTCTAGCAATGGTCCGCCGGGCGCGGTAAACCCAAGCCCGAAATCGTCGTCGGAGACTTTCCACTGGGCGTAGTAGGCCATTCCGGCGCTTGCGGCGCCATCCATGAAAGACTTACCAAATCCTCCCTCAACAGTAATGAGGTCTCCAACACGAACGTCGGTTCCGTCTTTCTTCCCGTGCGTTTCATAAGCGGCAAACGCAGAAAGGTGCCAACTCTTCGCCTCGTCAAAATAGACGGTTGAGCCCGCAAATAACTCATACGACCACATCCCCAGGCCGCGGTTGTTATCGCCGTCTGCATCATACTCTCCAGTCGGCGCAAAGATGCCGATACCCGCTATAAAATCGGCGCGTTCCTTGTTCCACCCGAGCATGATCGGTTGAAAATAGAGATCGGCCAACCCCGTGCTCGTTTTTGTACTGGTCTGCAGCG
>JAHEFS010000036.1 GCA_024640045.1 Chromatiales bacterium
TCTGGCGGCTGATTCGCTGCGCCGTCTGGCTGGAAGATCCAGACATATTCTATGGTCTCCTGTTGGACCAGGGCATTGATACCCAGTTTGGCAAGGGCTTCCCCAACGAGGTGGTCTTCACCAATCTCTGGCACAAAGATGCGGCTGCCATGCGCCGGGATAAGCGCTTTCGCGAACTGGTGTTGGTAACCGGCCTTTTGGATTACTGGAAACAGTGGGGCTGGGCGGATCTGTGCCGGCCCGAGGGCGACAGCTTCGTGTGTGATTGAGATGTATTGGGGGACTGGGGACAATACCGTAGAAGAGATCATCACCCGCCAGGGTTATCGTCGTGAACAATGCTAGCTAGCTACGACCTTTCGCGACCAGTCGCCTTCGGCGCCTGATCCCTCCTACAACCCCCCCCGTCACCCGTCACCTGTCACCCGTCACCTGTCACCTGTCACCTGTCACCCATCGCGTTCGAGCCCATTGGAATCTTTGCCAGCCCCCAGTCCCTAGTCCCTAGTCCCTAGTCCCTGATTCCCGGTCCCTACTCGGCTTCCGTCGCGTTATGAATCGCGATCCAGTCTTGATAACGGACTTTGAGAACCCGCAGGTCTTCTTCCTCGTCCACATCCAGGCTCAAACCGCCATAGGGCGATGTAACGATACGGATGGAGCCACCGAGTACCGTTCCGGTACACCGCTCGACACGTTCCCGGCTGTTGCCCCGCCGCAACCATTCATAAATCCTGGGGCTGAAGCGTCGGGACCAGAGCGTGAACTGAAGACGCACTGTCAACCAGGCCGCCGCCCAGCCGCCATGCTGCCTGAACAGGCTCAACACCAGGTGGAAAACATTCCGCCAATCCTTCGCCTTGCGGTACGAGAAACCTGTTTGCAGGAATTCCTGGTGCGCCAGGTGACGAGGACGGGCCACGTAAATGTTGGCCAGGCGCAGGCGGCCAAATGCTGTTTCCACGAACGGCCGCTCGATCCCCTCCTTGCTGTCCTCCGGATGGAACTGGGTCACGCCGGGCTCATCCACCACGCCAACCATCATGGCGAACGGTTCATCTGATGATCGGTCTTCGTGTGCGCAGCGAGCAATAAAATCATCGATGGCGGCGCCTGAAATCAGGGGCAAATCACAGGAAATGATCAACAGGGGCCGGCTCTGTACGCTGGCAATGGGCTCATTGAGATGGCGGCTCTCCGAGGCATAAACGGCTGCCCAGGTATTGGTCAGGACCTTGCCCTCCTGCTGAACCATACGCACCCTTGCAGGGACGCCAAGTAGCGCACCGCCCAATTTCTCCACCGGTCCGACCACGAATATCTCAGCAACATTGTCGGCTTCCAGCAGGGCGTCGACCACGTGGCGCACCAGTGTTTTTCCCCCGATTTCCAGGAAAGCCTTGTTGCGCCCGCCAATCAGGCGTCGGGGGTTGGTATGGGTGCCAGCTAAAACAATGGCGTCGATCGGCTGCTCATAGCCCAAGGGGCGCTTTTGGCGCTCAACTCCGGATGCAGGCATATCCGTGCCTTCTGGCTCATTCCTGATGTCTTGGTTTTTAGTATGGTGATCGGTGACTGTCATAGCAAAGCGCTGGTCGGCCGTTTGCCGGTCTTAATACGTGTAAGGGACTGGCGTATTATGCACTGTAGCGATAGGCCAATGACACCAGCCAAGAGCAGATCTCGATGATCGAAACACCAGATAAGGGTTTCTGGGAACAACTGAAGAAGCGCAAGGTCATTCGCGCCGCCGTAGCGTACATCATCGTTGGCTGGATTGTGTTGCAAGTAGGCGAAATCGTGTTCGAGGGCCTGGAGTTACCTGTCTGGTCACTGAAACTGCTGATCGCACTCGTCGTGCTGGGGTTCCCCATCGCAATGGTGCTGTCCTGGGCCTTCGATTTTTCACTGCGCGGTGTTCGCAAGGAAGCCGCGGACACTGGCGAGCTCTCGCACACATCTCTCGAGACCGCTTCCGACACACCTTCAATCGCCGTACTCCCCTTTGATGACATGAGCGAGAAAGGCGATCAGGCCTATTTTTGCGAGGGCATCGCCGAGGAAATCCTCAATGCCTTGTGCAAGGTCGCCAACCTTCGGGTCGCCTCCAGGGTCGCGGCATTCCAGTTCGGAGGCAAACGGGCAGACGTGACCGAGATTGGCGCAAAACTCAAGGTCAATACCGTTCTGGAGGGCAGCGTACGAAAAGCGGGGGACAAATTGCGCATTACTGCGCAGTTAGTCAACACGTCAGATGGTTACCACCTGTGGTCACGCCAGTTCGACCGTGGCCTGGAAGGTATTTTCGAGATTCAGGAGGAAATCGCAGATGCCATCGCCACTACCCTGAGCCTGACCCTTAAACGACAATTCATCAACAGCCAACACCAGGTCGATCACAAGGCCTATGACTTCTTCCTGCGGGGCCTGAGCTACTTTGCCCGGCATACCACGCAGGACAACGTTTACGCCCGGCAGATGTTCAGTCGCGCCATCGAAATCGAGCCGGATTACGGCAGGGCGTGGGCGGGCATGGCCTATACCTACGGCTTCGAATACCTGTACTTCAACGCCAACGACGTGAATCGTTCCGAGGCCCGCCGCACCAGCCACAAAGCACTGGAACTCGCCCCTGACCTGGCCGAGTCCCACGTCTCAGCGGGGATTGCCCACTGCATGAGCCTGGAATACAAACAGGCGGACTTCGAATTTGAGAAAGCAATCGAACTGGACCCGAAGAACTATGAAGCCTGGTATTTCTATGGCCGTACCAAGGTCCATGAAGGCGATCTCGCACATGCCCTGAGGCTGTTCGAGCGCGCAGCGAAGGTCCGCCCCGAAGACTTTCAAAGCGTCTTGCTGCAAGCACAGCTGTATACCAGCCTCGGCCGCAAGGACAAGGCCCTGGAGGTCACCCGAGTTGGCATTGAGCGTGTTCGCGCCATCCTCGACCTCAACCCGGACGATAACCGTGCGCTGAACATGGGCGCCTTTGCTCTGTTGAGGCTGGGCAAGAAAAAGGAAGCCACGGAGTGGATGCTAACTTCCATGGAGAACGCAACCATGGACTCCATCATCCAGTACAACGCAGCCTGCTTTTTTTCACTGGCCGGAGATACCGACCGGGCGCTGGATTGTCTCGAAAATTGCCTGGTCAAGGTGGGCAACATCAGCCGCGAATGGTTGGTGCATGATTCTGACATGGACAATATCCGCCAACACTCCCGGTTTCAGGAGATCGTCAGCCGCTTTCCCGACTGACCCCGCAATTCTCCAATATCGGTTTCCGCAGACACCCGTCTGGAGTACCCTGTACCGCCAACGGCCGTGCCGTAACCCAACCAACCACCAAGATACGATTTCGGGAGCAATTTCATGGAACTTTCCTTGTTCAACCAGTCTGGCCTTTGGTTTTTGCTGCGCTGGATTCACCTTTTCGCCGGCGTAACCTGGATTGGTTTGCTGTATTACTTCAACTTCGTCCAGGTCGAATACTTTAAAGAAGCCGACGGTGGCGCCAAGTCCGACGCCATCCAGAAATTGGTGCCACGCGCGCTGTGGTGGTTCCGCTGGGGTGCCATGCTGACTTTCCTCAGCGGGGCAGCGTTGCTGCACATAAAACAACTGACCGGACTGGGCATCATGATCGGCGCGGTGCTCGGGACTCTGATGTTCCTGAACGTGTGGTTGATCATCTGGCCCAATCAGAAGATCGTTATCGCTTCAGCCAGGCAGATAGCCGCAGGCGGCGAGGCCATTGTCGAGGCAGGGGCTGCGCTGGGAAAAGCCGGACTGGCCTCACGCACCAACACGCTCTTTTCTCTGCCCATGCTGTTTTTCATGGCCTCCTCGGTTCACCTTCCAGGCGTACAGGCCAGCATCGCTTCGGCTGGCTTGCTCACACTCGTCCTGATATTCGGCCTGATTGCCGTGTTGCAGCTCAACGGGATTTTCGGTAAAACCGGCCCAATGACGAGCGTCAAGGGTGTGCTTCACGGCAGCGTTTTACTTACAGCAATCCTTTATGTGCTCGCCGAGCTGCACTAAGTGATTTAATTTTGACCATTCCGATTCGGTTCGTCGCAAACTTTTTTCCGGTCGAAAATGAAGGTCTTTATTTTATTCATTGACTTGGGAATTTCTGATGATGTACGAAATTAAATACCCATCATAAGTCAACTGTTTTGGCCTTTGACACAGAACGACCATGGGAGTAATTTGAATCCCCCGTTAGATGAAACCCGCCGATCGCAAGATCGGAGTCGCCGGAAGGAAGGGAAGGGTCGCGAGACCTGGAACGGAGAGAAAGCGAGGCTGCAGGAAGGCCGACCCGCCGGAACGCAGAAGGGCTAACCGAACGGCCAGCACTCAGGTGGTACAGAGTGCGTCGCCCCGACCGGGTTCTGCCAAGAAATGCGGTCGTACCATGAGGGTGACTCGACAGGGAAACGCGATCCCTTGAGATAGACGCGCAAGCGTCGATAAAGAAAGGCGGGAGAAAGACTCGCGACTGGAAACCGAAGGGCAGAACGAATGCGGAGCCAGACGAAGTTGGGAAAGGCCTAGGAGGGCGTAACAGTCCACCATAAAGCGGAGTCCTGATACTTTCACGGCGGGGGAGGCGCAAGCCTCCCTCGCTTTTTTTGTGCCTTAAAAAGACAACCACCCCGAAACCTGCCCTCAAGCAGGAATAGCACCAATGACCTTCTGCACAGACCGCCTGCCGCAATTCGTAATACAATCGCCCATTGCTCCAGATCCAGCACCCGGCATACTGCAGGGGCTGGCGTTAAGGCGCGACACGAAGACGGCATGAACAACAAATCAACAGACCCCATCATCCGTATCCGAAACCTGGTTTTTCGCCGTGGCGGGCGTGCCATCCTGGACGGAGTCGATATGGATATTCCGCGAGGC
This sequence comes from Chromatiales bacterium, assembly GCA_024640045.1. GTDB lineage: Bacteria > Pseudomonadota > Gammaproteobacteria > Xanthomonadales > SZUA-36 > WTJD01. Next base: position 4,918 of record JAHEFS010000036.1, read on the forward strand.
AGCATGGTGGCCATCATGGGCCCCAGCGGTGTCGGCAAAACCACCGTCTTGCGTCTGATCAGCGGACAATTGCAGCCGCAGGCGGGCACCATAGAGGTCAATGGCAAAAACGTGTCTGCGATGTCCCGACGTTCGCTACAAACCTTCCGCAAGGGTATCGGCGTACTGCTGCAAAATGGGGCACTGTTCACGGACCTCACCGTGTTCGAGAATGTCGCGACCCCCCTGCGCGAACACACGGACCTGCCGGAACCGCTGGTACGGCGATTGGTCATGAGCAAACTGCACTCGGTGGGGCTCGGCGGCACTGAGGAGTTGATGCCGGATGAACTGTCCGGGGGCATGTCTCGCCGCGTGGCCCTGGCGCGCGCGGTGGTCATGGATCCCGCCATCATGCTTTACGATGAGCCAATGACGGGCCTGGACCCCATCGCCATATCAACGATCGGACGCCTCATGCGTGAAACCAACGACGCATTGGGGCTCACCAGCATCGTGGTGACCCACAACGTCGCCCAGATGCGTAAATTGGTTGATTATTGCTACATCCTGGCCGGCGCCAAGATCGCGGGTGAAGGGCGACCGGATGACCTGGTCAATAGTGACAACCCGGCGGTGGACCAGTTCATGAACGGTCGGATCGACGGGCCCATTCCGTTTCATTACGACACCAGCCCCTCGGGCTGGAACCTGCTGTCATAGGCTGCCTCGTGCCTGGCGCCTTTGACGACAGATCCGCCCTGCGGCCATTCGCTGAAACCGGCCGCATCGGCCTGTTCCTGTTGCGGATGCTCGGCAGCATACGGCCCACCACTTCACTGCTGATCAACAGCATGCAGCAAACCTACCTGGTCGGCGCACGCTCACTGGTGATCATCATGATCTGCGGGTTTTTCGTCGGCATGGTGCTCGCCTTGCAAGCCATTAATGCGCTCGAGCAATTTGGGGCCTCGGACCAGGTCAGCCTGCTGGTGGGGAAATCCCTGTTCCGGGAACTCGGGCCGGTGCTGACAGCACTGCTGTTTGCCGGGCGGGCAGGAACTTCCATCGCGGCCGAAATCGGCCTGATGAAAGCCACCGGCCAGATTGATGCCATGGAACTCATGGCCATTGATCCGGTGCAAAGGATCGCCCTGCCCCGGTTCATCGCGGGGCTCTTGTCCGTACCGCTGTTGACCGCGATGTTCAACGCACTGGCAATCCTGGGCGCGGTGATTTTCTCAATCGGCGTCATGGGTCTGGATTCGGGTATTTTCTGGAGCAAGCTGCAAAACGGTGTCTATTTCAACGAAGATTACCTGGGTGGCCTCTGGAAGAGCCTGGTGTTCGGCGGACTGGTGAGCCTGATCGCCGTTTATTTTGGCTACAACGCGCGGCCCACAGGGGCCGGGGTCGGCACAGCGACCACCAACACGGTCGTGCTGAGTTCGGTACTGGTTTTGATTTTCGATTTCATCATGACTTCCTACTTCACATGAGTGAATGATGGATACCCAGGATTAGGGAAACATTATGCGAGCGAATTACAAGGTAGAACTGGCCTCCGGAATTTTCCTGCTGCTGGGTATCGCCGCGCTGGTATGGCTGGCGACCAAGGCCACCAATTACGGTCAGGAGATCGGTAAGGAGGCCTATCTGGTCAGTGCACGCTTTACCAACGTGGCCGATCTCAAGCCCCGTGCACCGGTCAAGATCGGAGGCGTGATGGTGGGCATGATCGACTCCATCAAACTGGATCCAGTCACTTTCGAGGCGGTGGTTTCGATGCGCATCGATCAGCGGTTCAACGAGATTCCAAACGACACCAGCGCTTCAGTGTTAACCAGCGGCGTACTCGGTGACCGATACATCGGCCTGGAACCTGGCGGATCGTTCGAGGTCCTTGAGGAGGGCGATGAGTTGTTTATCACGCAGTCCGCGGTGGTGCTGGAACAACTGATTTCCAAGTACCTGTTCAACACGGGGAACAAGGAGGAGAATCAATAGGTATGAAACACCGAATCACAAGCTGGCTGCCAGCCGTGGTCCTGGCGCTGGCCCTGCCGGCCATGGCGACTGCCAACACCAGTGCGCCGGACCAATTGGTCACTGAAACGGCAGGCAAACTGCTGGCACAGATCGACGCCAATTTCGATACCTACAACGAACAACCCGAGCAACTGGCCAAGGTCGTGCGCGCCGATATGGTGCCATTGCTCGACATGGATTATTCAGCCCGTCTGATCCTCGGTCGCGCCGGGCGTGATGCCACTGCGGACCAGATAGATGCCTTTGCTGAAGCCATGACTCGATTGCTGGTCGATCGCTACGCGAGCGGTTTGATGGGCTTTCGCAGCCAGGACCAGCTTGAAGTGATGCCGTTGAGAGGCGACCTGAATGAACGGGCGACGCGGGTCCGCACACGGGTTCGCTTGACCTCGGGCGGGTTCGCGCCGGTCGATTACGTGTTTCGCAAGACCTCGGAAGGCTGGAAAGTCTTCGACGTGATTATCGAGGGTATTTCCTACGTTTCGACCTACCGTAACCAGATCATCCCGGAAATCGAAGCCAACGGTCTGGATGCGGTGATAGAACGCCTCAACAATGGCGACCTGGTGCTGCAGGACTGAGCGGTGAATTCGCGGCCGGACAAAGATGGAACGCTTCCCCTCGCAGGCGCGCTCACCATGGAGACCGTGAACAAACTGTTCCGGGAGTTCACCCCGCTATGGAGAGAAGGCGGCGGTCCGACGGCCATCGACCTGTCTGGCGCGGAGCGCATCGACAGTGCTGGCCTGGCCTTGCTGCTGGAATGGCAGGCACAGGCACGCAACCGGGGCCAGGCTCTGGCCTTGCAAAACCCGCCGGATGATCTGCTCACGCTCGCCGCACTGTGTGAAGCCAATGATCTCCTGGGCCTGGCCTCCTCGGAGCCTGGCCAGTGAAGACTTTGACGCGGACCGGTCTGATCGTAACCCTGTGCCTCAGCCTGGTGGCTTGCGCGAATACGCAGAACCGGCACACCGATCCGGAACGCGATCCCTGGGAAGGCTTCAACCGTAAGGTTTACGCGTTCAACGATACGCTGGACCGGTATTTTCTTAGGCCCGTTTCAGTGGCTTACGACAAGATCATGCCGGACCCTTTTCAGCGTGGCATCAGTCATTTCTTCAGGAACCTGGATTTTCCGGTCACCCTTCTGAACCAGTTGTTGCAGGGCAAGTTCCACCAGGCCGGGGACTCGACCGGCAGGTTTCTGGTCAACAGCACGATCGGGGTCTTCGGGTTTTTCGATGTGGCCACCAAATTCGACATCCCGCAATACGATGAGGATTTCGGCCAGACCCTGGCAACGTGGGGCTACGAGAACAGCCGTTACCTGGTCGTGCCGGTGTTCGGCCCCCTGACGGTCCGCGATGTCTTTGGCCGCAGTGTTTATGGCCTGTATCACCCGGTGTCATGGGTTGCACGAGAAGAAGGCATTTACTGGCCCATGGTCACCGACATCGTGCAGACTCGTGCCAAATTCCTCGAGCAGGATCAGGTCATCTTTGACTCTTATGACCCCTATGTCATGGTGCGCGATACCTGGCTGCAGAACCGCGAATTCAAGATTTACGACGGCAATCCGCCCCTGGCCGATTACGACGCCTATCTCGAAGAGCTTGAAGAACCCGAGCAACCCTGAGCCGCCTCCGGCTTGTTCGGGTCGATCACAGTGGGATAAGCTGGCGCCTTCCCAAAGTCGTTGAACCGGGGTCAAGGTTTGATCCGAATTTACTTAACCCTGTTGGTGGTGCTGCTATCCCTGGCCGCCTGTGAACACGACAGCGGCCCGGCCGGCGGCGATTCGCTGCGAGTATACCGGCACTCCATGGACGGGGTTCCAGGGTCGCTGGATCCAGCTCGGGCAAGCTCGGTTTACGACAAGTTCCTGGCGGTTAACCTGTACGACACGCTGTACCGTTACCGCTACCTGGCGCGGCCCTATCAACTGACCCCCAATCTGGCCGCCGCCATGCCTGAAGTTTCGGACGATGGTCTCGTCTACACCATCCGCCTGCGGCAAGGGGTCACGTTCGTGGACGACCCCGCTTTCCCTGAAGGTACCGGACGCGAAGTCACGGCCGGTGATTTCGTGTACGCCATCAAACGGCACTTCGACCCGAAGTCGCTGGCCGAGGGCGCGTGGCTCTGGCAGGGGCGTATTCGGGGACTGGATGATTGGAAAGCAGCAGGCTCGGATTACGATGAGCCTGTGCCCGGCCTCCTGGCCATCGATGACCACACGGTCCGCATCGAACTCACCACGCCATTCCCGCAACTGACTCATACCCTGGCGCAGGGCTTTGCGGCTGTCGTGCCGAGAGAGGCCGTCGAGTTTCATGGACCCGCTTTTTCCAACCACCCGGTCGGTTCCGGCCCATTCCGGCTACGCAGTATCGACAGCGCCCGCGCACTGCTGGAGCGCAACCCTTCCTACCGCCGTGAACCGTTCGACCTGGCGGCTGAAGGCTACGACCCGGTGTCGCAGGCAGGTTTGGGGCTGGAATCACTGGCAGGACGAACTCCGCCATTCGTTGACCAGTTGCGGATCGAATTCATCACCGAAGACGCCGCCCGCTGGAACGCCTTCGTCTCCGGAGAAGTCCAGTTCATCAAGGTCCCTGCCAGCCAGTTCGACCAGGTGCTCGAGAGCCGGCACCCTCCGAAACTCTCACATGAGTTGCGGGATCGCTACCACTTTGAAGCCTCACGCGAATCCGGGCTCGTCTACACCAATTTCAACCTGGCCGATGAACGCATCGGCCATCATCCGGACCCCGTCCGGGATGAACAGAACCACGCCTTGCGATGCGCCATCGTCAAGGCGTTCGACTGGCAGCGCAGGAACGATACTTTTTACTACGGTATCGGCGAGGTATTCCCGGGGATCATCCCCCCGGTAGCTGCCGAATTCGACCCCGGACTGGAGCCCGGTTACATCGAACTCGATCTCGACGGCGCCCGCCAACTGCTGGCTGTACACGGCTGGAATGCCGATAATCTGCCGGTCCTGGAATATGGTTTCCCAGCCAGCGTAACCGAGCGGCAGATGTTCGAGCAGTTTCGCAGTTTCATGGTCGACCTCGGTTTTCCGCGCGAGAACATCAAGCCGCTGACCTTCGCGAGTTATGCCGACTACTACCGGGCCTATTCTCGACGCGAAGTAATGCTGATCACCAGCAGTTGGACCATGGACTTTCCTGATGCGGAAAACACGATGCAGCTGTTCTATGGACCCAATGGCGCACCGGGATCCAACTCAGCCAATTACAATAATGCTCGATATGACGAACTGTACCGGTCCAGCAGCAGCCTGATGCCCTCGGCGGAACGCACCACCTTGTACCGGGAGATGAACCGGATGGTCATGGAGGATTGCGCCAGCATTACGGGCCTTTCCCGCACCTTGCTGTTCCTGTGGGACCGCGAGGCCTTGATGCTGCCCGACCGCTCATTCGTCGGCGGCTTTTTCCTCCGCTTCGTGGAAGTCTTGCCGGCCGCCAGCACGGGGCAATGAACGCACCCCCCTACATTTTTCGCAAGATCCTGGCGGCGGCAGCCTTGTTGCTGGGCGTCACTTTCATCAGCTTTCTCCTCATGGTTGAATTCGGTGCTGACCGAACCTACGACTCCCTGGGCAAGAACCCCACGGCGGAGCAAATTGCGGAAGTGCGCCAGCAACTGGGCTATGACCGGCCGTTCCTGCTTCGCTACGGCGAGTTTCTCCAGCAACTGGCCACGCTTGACCTGGGCCACTCAGACACCAGTGGTGAGCCTGTTACCCGGATTCTCGCCCGGACGTTTCCGGTATCACTGGCGCTCATGTTGCCGGGCTTCCTTATAGGCAACCTGCTCGGCATATTGCTCGGCCTGTGGGCTGCCTGGTACCGCGGAAAATGGCCTGACCGTGTGATCATGGGTGCATCGGTGGCCGGCATGAGCATCAGCTTCCTGGTCATCATCATCCTGCTCCAGGTTCTGTTGTGTACGCCCTGGGGCGTGAATCTATTCCCATCACGCGGGTGGGAGGTTCACGACCTGACGTCCTATGCACGCTTTGCGACCGTTCCGGCCCTTTCGCTGATCATCGTGACACTGGGTTACAACACGCGTTTTTACCGCTCGGTGATGGTCGAGGAACTGGGCCGGGACCACATTCGCACTGCGCTGGCATTTGGCGCCAGCCCACGCGCCATCCTGTTCACGCACGTACTCAAGAATAGCCTGGTGCCGGTGATGACCCGACTGATTTTCTCCATTCCGCTGGTCGTCATTTCCGGTAGCCTGTTGCTGGAGTCTTATTTCGGTATTCCCGGGATTGGTAAAGCGACTTTCGAAGCCATCACCAGCGGTGATCAATCGCTGCTGAAAGCGGTTGTGAGTCTCACCGCCATTCTCTTCGTGCTGGCGCAACTGGCGATCGACCTGTTGTATCGCCAGGTCGACCCCAGGATCGCGCAGGCATGAGCGCTGGCGCGACCCTGGCTCGGATGCCCATGGGAACCGCCACCGTAAGGGGCTGGCCGCGCCTGCGCGCCAACCGCGCCGGAATCGTCGGCTTCGTGATCGTCTGCACTTTCGCCCTGCTGGCATTGGCGGCGGCGGCTGGGCTGTCTGGCCAGGACTGGTGGCAAACCAGCGGTGGTGCCTGGGAGTCGGCGGGCCCCGAGTTCTGGTTCGGCACCAACCGTGTCGGTCAGGATATTTTCGCGCGCGCCACCTACAGCACCCTGGTCGCGTTCGAAGTGGGGCTGGGCGTGGCGTTTGCTTCCACCCTGCTTGGCGCGGCCCTCGGAGCCATCGCGGGTTGGTCGAACCGTGGTTGGGTTGATGAAGGCATTCTCTGGCTGATGGGCGTGCTCGACTCCATCCCTTTTTACCTGCTGGTGGCGGCCATCGCCTTTGCCATGAGCGGCAGTCCCTGGGCGATGCTGATTGGCATGGTCACCACTTTCTGGACCGGCACCGGCCGATTGGTTCGGGGCGAGGTAATCCGGCTGAGAGAAAGGGAGTTCGTCGCCGCCGCGCGCGCGATCGGGCTGCCGGGCCTCCTGATCCTGCAGCGACACGTCCTGCCCAACACCCTGCACATCCTGCTGGTCCAGTCCGCACTGGTCTTTGTTGCCGCGATCAAGACCGAAGTGATCCTCAGCTTTCTGGGGCTGGGCATCCAGGATGGGATCAGCTGGGGTGTCATGTTGGCCGAGAGCAGCCAGGAAGTCCTGGCGGGTCACTTCGGCAATTTCCTGGCGGCTTCAGGATTCCTGTTCCTGCTGTTGCTTGGCTTCAACCTGCTGTCTGACGCACTGCAGGATGCTTTCGACATCCGGGGCCAGACCGTATGAGCGGCTCCGCCCTGTGCGTCCGCGACCTGACGGTCGAGTTCCCGTTTGAGAGTGGCTTCGCTCGCGTCGTCGACCAGGTCGACCTGGAGCTGGCACCAGGCGAAGTCGTGGGCCTGGTCGGGGAGTCCGGCTCCGGAAAGTCGGTTCTCGCTCTCGCCTTGATGGGTCTGCTTAACGGCACCGGCGCACGCATAACAGCCAGGCAAATGATGTTGGAGAACCAGCCCGCCAAGGGTGCTGCCAGCGCGGGCTTTAGGGAGGTTCGGGGCCGTGATATCGCGATGGTTTTCCAGGAACCGGCCACGGCACTGGACCCCGTCTTCACGATCGGATGGCAGATCACCTCGGTCGTCAGGCGGCAACACGGGGGAGGGCGTGAACGCGCTCGTGAAATCGCCCTGGCGGCGCTCGAGCAAGCCGGGTTCGAAGATCCAACGGAAATTTTCCGGGCCTATCCCGGTCAACTTTCCGGCGGTATGCGCCAACTCGTCATGATCGCCATGGCGATGGCTGTGAAACCGCGTGTGCTGATCGCCGACGAGCCGACCACCGCGCTCGACGTCACCACGCAACAACGGGTACTCGGCAGCCTGTTGCAGCTGCGGGACGAAACCGGCGCCGCAGTGCTACTGATCTCGCATGACCTGGGTGTCATTGCCAGCTGCTGTACGCGCGTCCTGGTGATGTACTGCGGGCGCGTCGTTGAGCAGGCGAATTATCCGGACTTTCACGCACAGCCCCGGCACCCCTATTCCGCCGGACTTCTGCGCGCGATTCCCCGCATTGCAGACGACTATGGCGCCGCCAGGGGAATCCCCGGGCAGGCGCCATTGCCCGGACGGCTGCCGGCAGGCTGTCACTTCGCACCACGATGTTCCCGGGCCAGTTCGGTTTGCCTGGACCAGACGCCGTTGTTGCAGGGCAGTCCAGCCTCCGCATTCGCCTGTCATAACCCGCTATGAAAACGACCGCTGACACCGCACTGCTGGAAGTTCGCCACCTCTGCCGGAGCTTCCCAGGCAATCGTGGATTGTTCTCCACCGGCGCCCCCGCCCTGCCGGCGGTGGACGACGTGAGCTTTCGGATCGAACGCGGAGAAATCCTGGGGCTGGCCGGCGAGTCCGGCTCCGGGAAAAGCACGCTGGCCAGGCTGCTGGCACAACTGATTCCAGCGGACCAGGGCAATATCCTGCTCGAGGGCTTACCATTGGACCGGATGGACGCCGCCGCACAGCACGATGCCCGGCGGCGCATCCAGCTGATTTTCCAGGACCCTTCCGCTGCCCTGAGCCCCAGGAGGAGCATCCTCCAGTCTTTGCTTGAACCCCTGCAGCACTTTCGGATCGGTGTAGCCCAAGCGCATGAACAAATGGCCCTGGATGCCCTGCAATCGGTCGGACTCGATGCGTCCGCCCTGCGCCGGTTGCCGCACCAGTTCTCCAGCGGCCAAAGACAGCGTATCGGGATTGCCCGGGCCATTCTGGCGCAGCCGGAACTCATTATTGCCGACGAGGCCGTCTCTTCGCTGGACGTGTCAGTGCAAGCACAAATCCTGGAGTTACTCGCAGACCTGCGCAAACAGCGCAATATCGCATTCCTGTTCATTTCCCATGACCTGGCCGTTATCCGCCAACTGGCCGACCGGGTCGGTATCATGTTTCGGGGACAATTGATCGAACAAGGCCCAAGCGACACGCTGTTCCGGTGTCCAGCTCATCCTTACACGCGGCAGTTGCTGGCGGCTATACCGGACCCCGACCCCGCCAGGGGACTCGACCGCAGCCAGCCTGGAATGGGTTTGATGCGTGGCCGTCCGGCCCCGGGCTGTGTGTTCGCCGACCGCTGCCCCGATGAATTCAGTCCCTGCTCAAAACTGCAGCCCGCGGAACGCCCCGCAAATGGGCCGGCGCATCGCGTAAAATGCCACCTGTACCCGGAGGCAAGGCCAGCCTGAACGGGCTGTCACGGAGGAGTTCGATGAAGATCAAAAAGCTTCTAATGACCATCCTGCTGCTCTGCACACTCAGTACGCTGAGCCTGGGCGGCTGCGGCGGACGCATGGTTCGTGGCGAGTCACCGTATGTTGGTATCCAGTCAATCAGTCTCGACGGCCAACGAGTCGAACTTCGCCTGCGTCTGCGCAACATCAACGATGTCGCCATCCAGGTGGCCCGTATCCGGTTTACGCTGCAACTGGAAGAGACCGAACTGGCGAATTTTGACGAAGCCAGGAACGCCAGCGTCATCGCAAACGGCTTGGAAACGCTCCGCTTTGAACTCGATGCGAGTGCGGACGCGCTGGCCTTGTTCGAGTCACTGGAGGGGGGTGAAGTACCCAATCTGTCCTATGCAGTCGAGGGCTCGATTTCCACGACCGATGAAGGACCACTGAGTTTTTCCGGTGAAGGCAGAATTTATCCGGTTCCGGGTCGCCCCGGTCAGTTCCGCTGATCCGCCCCAGGCGCTCCCAAAAGCCGGTTTGACGCATCCCCTGCCTGCGGTTAGGCTACCAATCCACTGTGATGCGCTGCGGAGCAAGCGATGGGCATGAAAATCACTTTTGAACTGAGCCGCTCGGACCTGGAACACTTCAAGGAAGTTTTAAATCGCGCCCGTGCGGCGGCCAGTAAATTGAGCGCCGGGGACATCATCGACAATGCCAGCAAGGTGCTGACCGTCGTCAATAATACGGACACCTCAGACTTCATCCGCGACCGGATGAACATACTGGAAACGCTGATTGGCATGGTGGTTGATGATGGTTGGGGCCTCGAAGAAGAGGACCGGACGCGAATCATCAACGCACTGGCGTATTTTTCCGAGGAAGAAGATCTCATTCCTGACCACATTCCTGGCCTGGGTTTCCTGGACGATGCCATCGTGATCGAGATCGTTGCCCGCGAACTCGAGCACGAGATCCAGGCTTACCGCGATTTCGTCGTCTTCCGTGCCGCCGAGGCATGTCGCCTGGGCGAAGACTCCGCCAATCTCAACAAGGCCACGTGGCTGGAAGAGCGGCGCAAACAACTGCATTCACGCATGCGGCGCAGGCGCCGGCGTGGCCGGGGCCGGGGTGACGGCGGGAAATCCCCGTTCTCACTGCTTTGAACCGGGCCATCATCACCCGAAAAACCCCGGTCTCCCCCGGGGTTTTTGTTTGAAACCTGGAGTGCACCCCTTGCTGGCTCACGCGCGAATCCTGGTAACCATTGAGACCGATCCAACGCGCTACCACGGCGAAAACGCGCTGTCTCCGCTGCAACCCGACCGGGCCGGTTGCGAACAGGTATTGGCGCATCTGGCCGCCGACCTCACCCGGCTGTTTCCCGAGGCTGCACGCTGTTCACTGGCGATGGCCGGAGCCGTTTATGACCAGACCCAGGTGATTCGACCAAACTTTCCGCTCCACTCCGCTCTTGAAACCATGGTCGCGGCGGCCTGGCAGAAGAACAGCTCCCAGCCCCTGCGCCTGGCCATTGGTTGCTCGGAAGGCCGCATGCCTGACCCGAGGCTGCAACCGGATCCTGCAATTCCACCCGGCCTGCTGCAGAACCTTCCGCTGGTAGTCAGCGGCGACCCGGAAATGATCGATCGCTTGTCCGATGCGATGGAACACCAGTTCCTGGAGCAGGGTCAACTCTCCGCTCACTCCGCCAAGGGGCTGGAGTCGAATTTCGGCATCGCTCTCACCCATGCACGTTTCATGACCCTGACGGACCTGCTGGCCATGCTGCGATTGCAGTTGGAACACTTCGACTTCCTTCCCCTTTGGGAACTTCTGGACGCGGCGATTGATCCACAGAGTCCCGTGACGCAGGTGACAGGGCGGCTGGGCCAGGCTTTCGAGTTCCGTGATGGCTCTGTTCATGCGCAGTTTGAGACCTTCGACCACTGGGCCCGGGCCGGTGGCGGCCAGTCCTTGCCAGCCGGTGAGCGGGCCCTGGAACAGGCCTATGCTGACTGGACTCGCGAGTACCGACAGTACATCACGACACTCCACGCCCACGCCATTCCCGTCCAGCAAATATTGCCGGGGGAAGATTCCGGGCCACTGGAGCAGGGTTTCCTCGTCGAAGCATCGACGTGCCCGCCCCCGGCCGAGGCCGCGGAAGTGACCGAGCACAGCACAGCCGATCTGGGTGTCATCGCGGTCACCGTGGTACGAGACGGGCACCAGTTCAACTACTACCCTCTGAGCCCGGCTGGACTGAACAAGCTGCATTCGAGCATCCGGGCCATGGGTCTGGGGCCAGGTGGCTTCTCTTACCCTGGCAGTCTAGTGCATGACCCCAGGCAGCGCTGCCTGCGCGCCGATGGCGACTCGCCTGGCGACAATGCCTGACTGGAAGCGTGTTGCACGCGCTTACGCCGGCGATTCGGAGATTCACGGCCGCGGCCTGTTCGCCCGCGAACCTATCGAGGCGGATGAGTACATCGGCTGCTACGAGGGTATCCCCACGCAGGAGAACGGCATGCACGTGTTGTGGGTGGAAAGTGATGTGGAGGGTGAATGGCAGGGTTTCGACGGCACCAATGTGCTGAGGTTTCTGAACCACTCGCCCGACCCGAATGCTGAGCTCGATGGTCAGGATCTTTATGCCATGCAAAACATTGCGGCCGGCGACGAAATCACCATCGACTACGGGGAATGGTTTGAGGAAGATGCATGAGCCCACCCGGATAGATGGGTAAACGAAATGGTCCCCACGCCGCGATTCTCTTGATAGTATGTGCGCCCCACCCCATCTTAAGGGGCTGATGAATTCTGACGGACTATTTCCATGACACTGAACGACGCAACACGTGAAAAAATCGAAGGCTACCTGAAGCAGGACCGGGTTGTCCTGTTCATGAAAGGCACGCCACAGCAGCCGATGTGTGGCTTTTCTTCCAAAACGGCGGGGCTGCTGGACAGCCTGCTGCCTTCTTACGCCAGCGTCGACGTGCTGCAGGACCCTGAAATTCGCGAAGGCATCAAGGCCTACGGAAACTGGCCGACCATTCCACAGTTGTATATCGACGGTGAACTGGTGGGCGGTTGCGACATTGTCACGCAGATGTTCAACAGTGGCGAACTGCACGAACACCTGGGCATGGAAAAACCGGACACCTCTCCACCGGATGTCACCATCACCGAAGCGGCTGCGGAGAAAATCCGCGCGGCGATGCAGGGCCACGAGGGTATTGGTCTGCATTTCAGTGTGGACGGCAACTGGCAATCACAGTTCAACCTGGCGCCCGCCCAGGGCAACGAAATCAGCGTCGAAAGCAATGGCATTCAGTTGTTGTTCGACCTGGCCTCGGCCCAGCGGGCCCGCGGCGCGGTCATCGACTGGGTGTCCTCTGTCCAGGGGGAAGGTCTGACCATCAACCTGCCCAGTGCGCCCGCCCCGGTGCATCAGATGTCCGTGACCGAACTGAAAGAAAAGCTCGAGTCCGACACCGTCCTGCTGGTGGACGTGCGCCCGGACGACGAACGAGCCCGCGCTTCCATCAATGGCGCGATGTCATTAAACAGCGAGAATATGCAGAAACTGGAAGCCATGCCCAAAGACACGCCGATGGCGTTTCTATGCCACACGGGTGGCCGCTCGAACGTAGTCGGAGAGCATTTCCGCCGCCAGGGTTTCACCCAAATCAGCAATGTTGCTGGCGGTATCGACGCCTGGGCCAAGGAAATCGACTCCTCGGTACCGCTGTACTGATCGCTATTGATTCGAGGGTTCTTGCCGGCGCCTGATCGCGCACCGGCAAGGACCCTCGTTGATTCAACTGGCCACCCGCCCGGGTCTCGGCGCAGGCTCTCAGGCCCCTTTTCCCGCCCGGATTAGCAGCCTTCAATCGAATTCGGCAACCACCGGCGTATGGTCAGACGGGCGTTCCTGTCGTCTCGGTTCAACATCGATGTAGCTGGCGGTGCAGCGCTTGGCAAGTCCGCTGGATGCCAGCACCAGGTCGATACGCAGCCCCAGGCCGCGACGGAACGCCGCCTGCCGGTAGTCCCACCAGCTGTAGCTTTTTTCCGGCTGTTCGAACAAACGGAAGGTATCGACCAGGCCCAGATCCAGCATACGCTGGAGAGCGGTCCGCTCCGCTGTGCTGCACAGGATGCTCTCATGCCAGGCTTCCGGGTCATAGACATCACGGTCGTCCGGCGCGATATTGAAGTCCCCCAGGACGATTACGTTTTCGTGGCGCTGAATCTCCTCACCGATCCAGTCAGTCACGCGCGCCAGCCACTCCATTTTGTAGTCGAACTTGTCAGAACCGACTTCCTTGCCATTGACGACGTACAAGTCGATGACCCGAACACCGCCAAATGTGGCCGCCAGGATGCGGCGCTGCGGATCGTTCAGCTCAGGGATGTCGGTCACGATATCCTGGCCTTCTTCACGGCTGAGAATGGCGACGCCGTTGTAGGTCGGTTGCCCCGAGAAAACGCTTCGATAACCAGCGGCCTCAAGTTCCTCGTGCGGGAACTTGTCATCGGTCAACTTGGTTTCCTGCAAGGCAAGAACATCCGGAGCAGCTTCGCTGCACCAGGCCAGCACGTGCGGCAACCGAACCTTGAGAGAGTTGACATTCCAGGAGGCGACTTTCAGCATAGGACACCATAAATTCGAAGCACACTTGGGGGTCGGATGTTAGCATGCCCACCATGGTTGATTTGCCATCCCGATTGCAAACCGGAGAATGCCACGATGAGAATTCTGACCTGCCTGTTGACCTGTTTCAGTGCTCTGGCTTTTGCTCAGGATGAAGGGCAGCAGATACCCGATCCAGCCACCGCACCCGCAGCCTGCTCCTCGGCAGAGCACCGGGCATTCGATTTCTGGGCCGGCGAGTGGGATGTGACCACCAATGGACAACCTGCGGGCAGGAACCGCATTGAACTCGTCCACAATGGCTGTGCCCTGGCCGAACACTGGGTCAGCGCAACCGGCGGTTTCACGGGCTCCAGTCTCAACACTTACGACCAGGTCAATCGTCAATGGCATCAGACGTGGGTGGATACCAGTGGAACGCTACTGCAATTGAATGGCCAGTTCATCGACGGCAGCATGGTGCTGAGTGAGCAGCGTGCAGGGAATAATGGTGAAGCAGTCACCCACCGGATTACCTGGACACCCAACGACGATGGAAGCGTGCGCCAGCACTGGCAAACCAGTAACGACGGTGAATCCTGGACGACTCTGTTCGACGGGCTTTACGTCAGGGTGACTGAAAATCCATGAAACCCGGCAAGCATGGCATGGTCCGACTGATCGATGCGACCGGCTATTCCTGGCTGGGCATCAAGGCGGCCTTCCGGCATGAGGCCGCTTTTCGCCAGGAACTCCTGTTGTTTGTTTTCCTGTTCACCACCTCTTTCTGGATGGCGTCAAACCTGCTGGAGTGGCTGCTCCTGGTTATGCCCCTTTTTCTCCTGCTGATTGTTGAGCTGCTGAACAGCGCAGTGGAGTCCGTGGTCGACCGGATCGGTGACGAACAGCATGTGTTGTCTGGCCGCGCCAAGGACATGGGTTCCGCTGCCGTCTTCTTCAGCCTGTTATTGATCGGGGTTTCCTGGATTCCGATCACCTGGAACTACTTTCGTGGCTAGGCCCGGCTACAGCCTGGCCGGTCTGACACTGCTGGCGGCCATGCTCGCTGGCTGTGCCGGGACCAGCGGAGCGGAGGCACCCTCGCGGGCCTGCGACGTGACGCCGCCAGAGGGCCCCATCGCCTGCACCATGGAGTATGTCCCGGTGTGTGGTTGTGACGGCAAAACCTACCCCAACGCCTGCGACGCGCGAGCGAACGGCGTACCCTGGTCCGACCCGGGCGCCTGCGGAACTGAGGGTATCGACTGAAGCGCGGGGCCATGACCACACCACCGCGTCAAATTCACATGAACTGGACAATGTACAAAATGAACAGACACACGCCAGCCATTCGCCTTTTATGCCTCTCCCTGCTGTTGCCGCTGATGCTGCTGGGAGGCTGCGCCACCAGCAAACAGGAAAAAACCCTGGACCTGCTCCTGGCCGAGTATGAGAAAGCCGTTCGCTGGAGCCAGTGGGATGCCGCCGCAGAATTCCTGGCTCCGGAATACCTCGAAGTCAGCGCGCCCACGGCGCTGGATCTGGACAGGCTGCGACTGTTCCGCGTCACCAACTACGAAATCCGTTCCGCAACTGCTTTCGACGAGGGGATGGGGTTTCGACAAACCGTGGAAATCCGGCTCTTCAACAAGAACCGGGCCGTGGAGCGAGCCATACGGGACCAGCAGGAATGGCGCTATGATGCCGTGCGTGAACGCTGGTTCCTGCACAGCGGTCTGCCCGACGTGACCAAAGCCCGATAACCACGGGTATGGTCTGACGGTGCCGGGCATCGATCACCTGGTTCGCGCCATGGAGGCGCGAGCGCCATCGTTCACGCCGGCACAGGCTGCTCACCTGGCCCGGCGGCATTTCGGCCTCGTGGGCGAATGCAGCGCCCTGGCCGGCGAGCGAGACCTCAATTTTTGCGTAACCGGCACTGGCGACGAACGCCACCTGCTGAAAATCTGGAATCACACGCAGGATCCGGCGGTGGTCGATTTCCAGATCCAGGCCCTGCTGTACATCCAAAAAACAGTACCGTCGCTGCCGGTGCCCCAGGTCATCCCAGACGGCGAAGGCCGGAACTGGCGATTCGTTGTGGATGCCGATGGCCTGGAACACCCTGCATGCGTGCTCTCATGGCTGGAAGGCAGCTTCCTGCGCGATGTTTCGTCCGTCCAGGGTCTGGGAATCCGCCTGGGCAAGACCTTGGCGAAGCTGGACCGTGCGCTTGCGGGCTTCCGACATGCGGCGCAAGCCCGCGACATGCTGTGGGATCTGTCGCGGGTGGAACGGCTCCGGCCACTGGTCGGGTCGGTGGAGGATCCGGCAACCCAGCAGCAGGTGAAACAGGCGATCAATGATTTCGAGCACCGGGTCATACCCTTGCTGCCGCTGCTGCGCCGGCAGGTGATACACGGCGATTTCAACCTGGACAACGTGCTGGTCGATGCAGCGGACCAGGGCCGCGTTTCCGGCATCATCGACTTTGGCGACACGCTGGAGGCGCCCCGCATATGCGAACTGGCCATCGCCGGTGCCTACCACCTGGCGACCGGCCCTGATCCGCTGTCAGGCGCGGTTCCAATCACCCGGGGTTACCATGAAGTGAGCCCACTGGATGACAACGAATTCCGCGCACTGCCCTGCCTGCTGCGATCGCGCCTGGTCAGTTCGATCGTGATTACCTCGCACATGGCCCGCTTGCACCCGGGCAACCGAGAGTACTTGCTGATCGACACCGCGAACGCCGCCGACCGCTTACGGCGTGTGTCTGCTCGGAACATCGATGATGATGCGGAAAGACTACGCCAGGCCTGCGTGCCTGACGATCAAAAACCGTAAACCGTAAAACCCCCATCTACCGCCAAGGTCTGGCCAGTGATATACCCGGCAGCCTCCATGCACAGGAAGGCGATGGTGCGCGCCACTTCCGCCGGTTCACCTATGCGCCCCATGGGCGTGCGTTCAAGCACCGCCGAGAGGTAAGCGTCGTCCTCGAGGACTTGCCGGGCGAGCGGTGTATCAATGTACCAGGGCGCCACCGCATTAACCCGAATTTCAAACGGCGCCCACTCCACCGCCAGGTTACGTGTCAGCTGAATCATGGCCGCCTTGCTCATACCGTAGGCCGCACCGGTGCGGAGATGAGTCAAGCCGGCTACCGAAGCGTTATTCACCACGCAAGAAGGCGCGCCCGCTCTCAACAGGGGCAACAGGCGCCGGCACATTTCGAAACAACTGACCAGGTTGGTTTCCTGGACGGCCCGGTACTCTTCGAGGGTGATCTCGGTCATCGGCTTGCGGATATTACTGCCGACATTGTTGATGAGAATATCCAGCTTACCGAAGCCCGAAGCCGCCTCTACCACCATGCTTCTGCCCGCCTCGGTACCCAGGTCTGCCGCGACCGTGAGAACACGGCAAGCCGGCGCCCGGCGTTCAATCTCCCGCTGAATTCGGGTCAAGCCTTCGTCCCGGCGAGCCACCAACACTAAATCGGCACCCAGTTCCGCCATTTCCAGGGCGGTCGCCTCACCCAGGCCACGGCTGGCGCCGGTGATCAGTGCCAACCGGCCATCTAACCGCCAGTGCTTGCTCACACCGGGCATCCCATCAGCGGATCGAACACATGCAGTGAGCCGCGATGGTCAGTTGACCATCGGCAGCAACCAGCGCGCGTAAGTCGTCCAACAGGCCCTGCAGCATGGGCTGCCTGAGTAGCCCGTTCGACCCAAGGTTGAGGTTTAAGGTCTGGACGGCGCTGCGGGTGAGGTCAAGCACGAGTCTTTCAAAAGCGCTCAACTCCGGCTCGATGTAGGTCACGCGATAGTCATCTCCCAAGCCAGTGCGTCGGGCGGCAGCATCGAGCGCATCACGCAAGGTGCCTACGCGATCGATCAGGCCGCGCTCGGCCGCCTGGGCGCCGCTCCAGACCCGGCCACGGGCAACCTCGTTGACAGCTTCCGGCTCCATATTGCGGGCCGTGGCTACGAGCGTGATGAATTCCGCATAGACGTTCTCGATACTGGCCTGAAAGATGCGCCTAAGACCCGGGTCGAGGGGCATGTCGACTCGAAGTTTTCCTGCCAGCGGCGTGGTGCCAACGCCATCAGTGTGCACCCCGATCTTGTTCAGGGTTCCGGCAAAAGTCGGAATCATCCCGTATGCTCCGATGGAGCCGGTAATGGTCGCAGGACTGGCCCAGATCTCATCACTGCCCATCGCGATCCAGTAACCACCGGATGCCGCGACATCACCCATCGACACGACGACGGTTTTGCCCTGATCCCGCAAGGCCTGGACCTCCCGCCGAATGACCTCGGAGGCAAACGACTCGCCACCGGGGCTATTGATGCGCAATACGACGGCGTCATTTTCACTGTCGCGACCCGCCGCCCTTAACTGTGCAGCAGTGGATTCCGACCCGATCGAGCCTGCTGACTGGTTGCCGCTCATGATGTCACCCTCGGCGACCACTACTGCAACCTGACCCGAGGTGGCCTTGCGCCGAACCATGAATTCGGTGGTGGCCAGGTAGGTATCGACCCCCACAGCACGGTAGCTGTCACCATCGATATTGGGTGTTCCTGTCTGGGCCAATGCACGCCTGGCCTCAGGAGCGGAGACGAGCCGGTCAACAAGCCCCATTTCCAGCGCCAACTGGGCGAAGTCACCCTCTGCCGCTTCTACCCGGTCAGCAAAATCGGTGATGGAACGGCTCAGGGTCTCGAGCGGGATTCCCCGCAGACGGGAAACGCCCTCGAGGTATTGCTGCCACAATCCGCTGATCCAATAGAGCGCGGCGTCCTTGGCTTCTTCCGACATATCGTCTCGGATGAAAGGTTCCATGGCTGACTTATACTCACCTGCCCGAAACAGGTTGATTTCGACCTCGAGTTTCTCCAACCCCTCGCGATAAAAATTGCGGTAATTGGAATAGCCGTCAATCCAGACCAGGCCATTGGGGTCGAGCCAGATTTCATCAGCCAGGGCAGCGAGATAGTACTGCTGCCGTCCCAGCATTCCCACCGTGGCAATGACCGGTTTGCCGGACGCTTTGAACCGCACCACGGCCTTCTCCAACTCCAGCAGTGATGCCAGACCGACACCCCAGAGATAATCGGTGTCGATGACCATTTGCGCGATGTGGCTATCAGCAGCGGCCCGGTCAATGGCCTCTACCAGGTCACGTAGCCTGGTCTCGGTGGGCACCTGATCGGTCGCCTCTTGCAGCAACCGGTCCACTGGGCTTCCGCTGTACTGTTCAACGATGTCGCCATAGGGGCGTAAGACCAGCGTCGTGTCGACGTTGACCCGCATCGGTGTCTCGGGCTGAATGGCGACGAAAAACAGGTACAACAATCCGAAAAATATGACGTTCAGAATGATTCGGCGAACCAGGTCCAGCGAGCGCCAGAACCCCAGCCAGGCACGGACCAGGAAAGAGCGATTTTCAGTCATGGATTATTCCAATGGGCGCGGTCCGCTATTGTAAGAAGCCATCGGCCTGACGACAAACGCCAGAGGTCACGGGCACGCTGCCCGGATTGTCACCGATGGCGCTCTCAACGAGTCACCCGTCACGAGTCACCAGTTACGGGGCGCGCGGGTCCCGCGTCATCTGTCGAACCTTCCTCACGGTGGCGACGGCAATCTTGCATGCCGCCCATCACCAATAGTTCGCCAAATCCGCCAACACCCACCTCCAGGCCGTCGGGCTAAATATATCTAACCTGCTGTTTTTGTTATGTATGCAGGTAATGGCATGGAAACTGCATCTGTTAGGGCAAACCCACATTACACAGGAGATTCATCGATGGGAGCCTTTACTCGCGT
>JAHEFS010000037.1 GCA_024640045.1 Chromatiales bacterium
ATCGAATTCCCGGATCCGCTAGCTGGTTGCGACGCTCTTCATTGGCGAATCTTCGATAAAACCGTTTACCCGCAGGTGGTCCAGCACGATGTTGATTTCCTGTTCCAGGGTCATCTGGTCTGTATGCAGGTGAATTTCAGGGTTTTCAGGCGCTTCATAGGGGTCGTCGATGCCGGTGAAGCCCTTGATCTGGCCCGCCCGAGCTTTCTTGTAAAGGCCTTTGGGGTCACGTTCTTCTGCAACTTCCAGTGAACAATCAACGAACACCTCGATGAAGTTGAGGCCCGCAGCCGCATGCAGTTCGCGGACTTCATCGCGGTCCGCCTTGTAGGGACTGATGAAGCTCGAAAGCGATATCGTGCCGGCATCATTGAACAGCTTGGCCACCTCGCCGATGCGGCGAATGTTTTCCTTGCGGTCTTCTTCAGAGAAGCCCAGGTTCTTGTTGATACCCATGCGGACGTTGTCGCCATCGAGGCGGTAGGACAACTTGCCCAGGCGAAACAGGGCGCTCTCCAGGGCAACTGCAATGGTGCTCTTGCCGCTGCCGGAAAGGCCGGTGAACCAGATGGTTGCGCCGCGTTGCTGCAAAATCTGGTATCTATCCTCACGGCTGATTTCGCCGTCTTGCCAGGTGACATTGGTTGCCTTCTGCTTGGTCATGTTGTTGGTCGCTTTGTGTCGAGTTGAATCGGTGGTCAGGCTATTTCGGGATGAAGCCATTGGACAGAAGGTCGGTACATTTCTGGATGACATCAAACAGCTCCATGTCCGGATCGCGCACGATAAGTTCGCCCCAGGCATTACAAATGCCAATGACCGTCTGCGTTGCGAAATGGCAATCGAGGTCACTACGAACGGCGCCGCTGCGAACGCCTTCCTCAATAATGTTTTCCAGGTTCTGGCGGTAGCCGCTTCCGAGTTGATAAAGTTTCTCGCGTTTGGCTTCCGGCAGATAAAGCCGCTCGGTGTGGTACACCTTCATGGCGCCATTCTGTTCACGATATTTGGAAATATGGGAAGTGATGGCTGCAATCAACTTGGCTTCGAATGGTTGCCCGCTTGCCGCGATGACATCCATCTGCTGGGCGTAATCGCGTAGTGCATACAGGCACACTTCCGCCAGTGCTTCTTCCTTTGATTTGAAATAGTAATAAAGACTGCCTTGCTTGATACCAAGATGTTCTGCGATGTCGCGTGTACTGGAGCCGTGGTAGCCCTTTTCAGCGAATACGGCTGCGGCAGAACGAATCGCGTCCTGTCGATGCTGTGTGTATTTGCTGGCTTCTTCGCCGGACATTGCAGATCACCGGGGTTCAATGGCATATATTCTATAGGTATATAGAAAAAATACAATACATCTATACAATCTACTGATAAAAATGAATATATATCTATAAAAAATCGATAGGTCGCTAGAATAATGCGATATCGCGCTGTTCCTCATCAGCCTGGAGTTTGAGATATTTCTGTGGTTGAGAGGTGGTAAGAAGCGTTTACGCGTGCGGCGAAGCTGGCCGGGTTCGACAGTGGGTGAGACTGGTTCAGTATTGATTCAGAAGGTTGCTTGAAGCCCAAAGCTGAACCAGCTGTGAGCCCAGGTGCTCAGACCATTTTGCTACCAACCGGGCGAATCAGGCGGCCCTTCTGGCTGGAACAATCGATCGTTCATCGGCTCGCCGATCCGGTAGTCGGTCCAGATCGCCTCGTTTGCTTTGACGCCGTTGTAGAACAGGCGCACGCGGCCGGCTTGCAGCCAGTCGTAGCCGGGTTTGCGGAAAAAGTGTGAGTAACGCCGTTCGTGCCAGCCTCTTGGTGTATCGAAACCGACGTAGAGAATGGCAAAGTCCGATTGCCGGAAGCCGAACAGGGTCTTTCCGCCGGCCGGATCCGTCAGTTCCACCAGGTAGGCGGGTTGGCCGTCAAGCAAGTCGTCTGGTCGCCGGTCCTGTAGCCAGCCCGGATCCAGTGCGTTGCGAATCGCGCTGAATCCGAAATTGTTCGACCACATTTTATTGGCCGACTGGTCTTCCATGGGGCCGTCCTGGTTATAGGTGGTTTGACCGTCGAAGGTCAGCAGCAGGGCGAGATTCTCGCCGGTCCAGGCTTCGATGCGGACCTTGCCGCTGGCAACGTGCGCATCCGGCTTTTCTTCCTCGAAAACCCGCCACATGGCGTAGTGATCCCAGAGCTTTTCACTGCCATTTGCAGTGCGCAGGATGTTGTAACCCGAAAGGAACAGCGTGCCGGGCCGCACGAAAGAGTGACCTCCGGCTGCCTCATGGGCCTTGCTGATGATCTCGGCACCGCTCAATTCCGGGTGCAACTGAGTCGAGGCCGGCATGTTGCCGCGTGCGTTCAGTTCGGGCGGGGGCGCAGCCAGTATGGTGTCGGAGGGTACCGAAAATGCGAGAACAAGCAACAAGATCTGGGCCCGTTTCATGCGTTCGAATTCCATGGTTCTGGTGCTGATGACGGCCTGGTCATCAATGTTCGATCAGGTCGTAGGCTTTTTGCAGGCGGTCTGTCAGGACATTCATGACATGGATCGAAAAATCGGGCACATGTCTGAGCAGGGAGGCGAAGCTGGTCCGGTCGATCATCGCCACTTGCGCTTCCGTGGCCGCCATGACCGTAGCGCTGCGGGTTTCGGTGTTGATCAGAGCCATCTCACCCACGACTTCACCCGGATACGCCCGGCCCAGATCCTTGCCTTTAAGGGAGATGATGAGTTCGCCGCTGATCACTACGTACAGGCAATCACCAGACTGACCTTCCTCAATGATGATTTCCCCGGCGTGGTAGTCGATCAGGTCGTCAGAGTCCTTGAATACCTCGATTAAATCCATCTGGGCATCCTGATTCTGTCTGGTCTGTTCTGGTTCATGACGCTAGGACTGAAACTGATGCGTGACAAAGTCATCTACCGACCGCAAGCGGTTCGCCAGCGTCGACATCAGGTGGAGGGAGAATTCAGGGTGTTTTCTCACCATGGCCTTGACCCGCTCTGCGTCCATGCACGCCAGTTTGACGCCCGTGGCTGCGATGGCCGTGGCATTGCGCTTTCCTGATTCAACCATGGCCATTTCACCGATGATGCCACCCTCGTTTTCCAGGGACAGGCGCTTGCCGCCTTTCTGTAACTCTACCTGGCCCTCGAGAATGACGTACATGACATCCGCAGGATCTCTTTCAAGATAGATGACAGCTTCTGCGTCGTGCTCAACGACGTCTTGCCACTGCCGAAAAAGATTTAAAAATTCCATAAATATTTACCCCTGTCGCTGGACGGCCGTTCCCTGAGCCGATGGTACGCTGGGATTTTACTTCACTCGGGTGCCAGTTGCGCAACGTCGGATAGTAACGCGTCGATTGGGTTTACCCACATGATACAGGACAATTTAAGTGTTATCGGCCAGGACCCCGGCAGTCTGAAATAAGATGCGCGAAAGCGCAGATTTCCATCGAACCGGCCGATTTAGTAAGAAATTCACGCATGGTCATACAAGCGGAACGTGTTCAGTGATGTATTATTGATCTGCGTCTGAACATTGGGAGTTTTTGCGGCTATCCTCACGGCTGACTGGCTTTTGGCGGCGTTGATAGTGCGAGTAAAAGGGCGAAAACACAGCCAAGAGCCAACTAGACAGACCTCTTTTAAGCGATAAACAGTAATCATTCGGAGATTTCTCATGCGAATCGGAATACCGAGGGAGATATACGCGGGCGAAAAGCGCGTTGCAACTACCCCCGAAGTGGCCACCCAGTTGATTAAACTGGGTTTTGAAGTGGCGGTTGAAAGCGGGGCGGGCGTGCCTGCCAATTTTTCTGACTCTGCTTATGCGGCGGCAGGCTGTCACGTCGCCAGCAGTACTGAGGAAATTTGGGATAAGTCGGACATTATTCTCAAGGTTCGTGGTCCGGAAGAAGAAGAGGCTGATCGCCTCAGATCGGGACAGACCCTGATCAGCTTCCTGTGGCCCGCGCAGAATCCTGAACTGCTGCAGAAGTTGACCAGTCGTGGCGTCACGGCCATGGCGATGGACAGCGTGCCAAGAATTTCACGCGCCCAGAAAATGGATGCGCTCAGTTCCATGGCCAACATCGCCGGCTATCGTGCGGTGGTGGAAGCGTCGCAGCATTTCGGCCGGTTTTTCACCGGACAGATCACGGCGGCCGGCAAGGTGCCGCCTGCCAAGGTATTGGTCATCGGGGCCGGCGTGGCGGGCTTGGCTGCTATTGGCGCTGCCAATAGCATGGGGGCCATCGTGCGTTCATTCGACACCCGTCCTGAGGTCAAGGAACAGGTCGAGAGCATGGGCGCTGAGTTCCTCATGCTGGACTTCGACGATGAGGACGGCGCCGGCGAGGGTGGGTACGCAAAGGTGATGAGCGATGAGTTCATCGCGGCTGAAATGGCGCTGTTCGCCGAGCAGGCGAAAGACGTTGATATCATTATCACCACCGCCCTGATTCCCGGCAGGCCCGCTCCTCGCCTGATTACCGCAGGAATGGTCGAATCCATGAAGGACGGCAGCGTGATCGTCGACCTGGCGGCCGAGCAAGGTGGTAACTGTGAGTTGACGGTGCCCGGAGAAGTGGCCGTGAAGAGCGGGGTAACCCTGATTGGGTATACCGACCTGCCCAGCCGCCTCGCTGCTCAGTCCAGCCAGTTGTATGCAACCAATCTGCGTCATTTGATCACCGACCTCACGCCCGAAAAAGACGGCCAGATCGTGGTCGACATGGAAGATGAGGTCATCCGGGGGGCAACCGTTTGTACGAACGGGGAAACCACCTGGCCACCACCGGCTCCGAAACTGTCGGCAGCCCCACCCAAGGCGAAGCCCGCACCGGCGCCGGTGAAGGTCGAAAAGAAACCTTCCGTGGCTGGGCCGATCATTGGCATGATTGCCGGCGGCCTGGCGCTGCTCGGCCTGGGTGCGGTCGCACCAGATTCCTTCATGCAGCACTTCACGGTGTTCGTGCTGGCCTGCTTCGTGGGCTACATGGTGATCTGGAATGTGACTGCGGCACTGCACACGCCGCTGATGAGCGTTACCAACGCGATATCCAGCATTATCGTGATCGGTGCTCTGCTACAAATCAGCTCGGATAACGAGTTGGTCAAGTGGATTGCGGTGGGTACGGTGGGTATTACCTCCGTTAACATCTTCGGCGGTTTCGCAGTGACGCGCCGCATGCTTGAAATGTTCAGGAAGTGAGGTCGCCATGTTTGATGTAAACGAAGGAATCATCCAGGTCTCGTACATTATCGCGACCATTCTGTTCATACTCGCCCTGGGCGGCCTCTCCAACCAGGAGACTGCACGGCGGGGTAACTGGTACGGCATTATCGGCATGGCCATTGCGCTCGTCGCCACGTTGGTGGGGGATGTCACGCAAAACCTCGAGTTCCTGATCATCGCATTGCTGGTCGGGGGCACGGTCGGGATCATCGCGGCCAGGCGCGTGAGGATGACCCAGATGCCAGAACTGGTAGCCATCCTGCACAGCCTGGTGGGCTTGGCGGCGGTCGCCGTGGGATATGCCAACTTCATGGGTGAGGGGCACTACGAAGGTATCGAACTCACGATCCATGATGTCGAAACCTACATTGGTATCCTGATCGGTGCGGTAACGTTCTCGGGCTCGGTGATTGCATTCGGCAAGCTGTCCGGCAGAATCGGCGGAAGCCCGCTGATCCTGCCCGCTCGTCATTTGTTGAACCTGGTGCTGCTGGTTGTGGTGATTTATTACGGCTACCAGTTCGTGGTTCAGTCCGCGGCCGGCGGTGGAACCATGCCGCTTGTCATCATGACGGTCGTTTCCCTGCTGTTTGGCATTCACATGGTGATGGCCATTGGCGGCGCCGATATGCCGGTGGTCGTGTCCATGCTCAACAGCTACTCCGGTTGGGCCGCCTCTGCGATTGGTTTCATGCTCGGCAACGATCTGCTGATCGTGACGGGTGCATTGGTGGGTTCCAGTGGCGCCATCCTCAGTTACATCATGTGTCGCGCGATGAACCGCAAATTCCTGGCGGTCATTGCCGGTGGATTTGGAACCGGTGGCGGCACGGTGGCTGCCGGAAGCGGTGAAGACCAGGGCGAAGTCGTACCGATTTCGGCCGAGGAAACGGCTGATTTGCTGACCAGCGCCAAGGAAGTCATGATCATCCCGGGGTATGGCATGGCCGTGGCCCAGGCGCAGCATATCGTCAACGAGATTACCCAGGCTTTGCGGGCGAAAAAAGTCAACGTCCGCTTTGGCATCCACCCGGTTGCGGGACGCATGCCGGGCCATATGAACGTGCTGCTGGCCGAGGCCAAGGTTCCGTACGACATCGTTTTCGAAATGGACGAAATTAACGATGATTTCCCCGACGTGGATGTATCGGTGGTGATCGGTGCCAACGACATCGTCAACCCGTCGGCCCTGGAAGAACCAGATGGGCCCATTGGTGGCATGCCGGTACTGGAATGCTGGAAGGGCAAGACCAGTATCGTACTCAAGCGCAGCATGGCCACCGGGTACGCAGGTGTGCAGAACCCGCTGTTCTTCAAAGAGAATACGCGCATGCTGTTCGGCGATGCCAAGGACACCCTGGAAGCGGTGTACAAGGCGCTCTAGCGTTCTTCGCTGCGGTCTCGAGTAATACCGAAGCCCCCGACCCGTAAGGGTTGGGGGCTTTTCCCTTTCATGGGCCCACTGAACGCCGGCATCGCGCGGGTTGCTCTTCTTTTCCACCAGCCCAATTTTCTGCATGGGCAGAAGCAATCGGGTGATACCGGATGCGGTCAGTCCGACGGACTCAGCCAATTCAATGCGCCGTAGCGTTTAAAAATTCCGCGCAAGACATTGTAAGAAAATGGGTTCAGGGAGGTTCTGTCACATGGGCTGAAGGAGGGATTTTCTCTTGGCGGTGCTATGATCTGCCAAAGACAAAAGGAGTCAAGCTCATGAATCAATTCACCGTCAAGACGCCAGTTCACCTTTGGGTTATCGGTTTTATTGCGTTGTTGTGGAATGCCATGGGGGCCTTCGACTATACCGCCACACAAATGCGCCTCGAGTTCTATATGAGCCAGTTTACGGACGAGCAGTTGGCGTATTTCTACGGCTTTCCGGCCTGGGCGGATGCCGCATGGGCCATCGCTGTCTGGGGTTCGCTCGTGGGTTCCCTGGCACTGTTGCTGCGTAAGCGCTGGGCGGTGTGGATGTTTGGTGCGGCCGTGGTCGGCCTGGCCTTGAGTTCGCTCTACAACTTCGGATTGTCACAAGGCGCGGACTTGATGGGAAGCGGTGCGGTCATTTTCACGCTGGTTATTTGGCTAATCGCCCTCATGCTCCTGTTTTATGCCAGAGCCATGTCAAGCAAAGGCGTGCTTGGCTGATTTTCTTGTTGCCAGGCTTGGTAAGATGTCGTTATGAATGGAAAAACCCACAAATCACATCTGAGCGCTGTTTTCGCGCTTTGCCTGATCATTTCCGGTTTCGCTACCGCGGCGCCTGTCCTTCCTCCGTTGAATGATCCGCCTTCAGGAATCCAATTGCCCGGAAAATTTACCTGGTTCGACCTGGCTACACCGGCCCTGGCGGAGCAGCAGGTGTTCTACGGTTCGGTGTTTGGTTGGTCATTCAGGTCTCCGGGGCCAGCCGACGATCAGTATTCGCTGATCATGAGCAATGGCCGGACCATCGGCGGCATGTTCAGGCATGAACCAGCGGGTGGCGAGCAGGATGGCGCAATATGGATCGCACTGATGTCCGTGGTGGACACTGGGGCAGCCCAGGAAAGGGTCGAATCGGGTGGCGGCAAGGTCGAGGTCGCGCCATCTGCAGTACCCGGGCGGGGACGTCACGCATTGTTCCGGGACCCGGCCGGCGCCTTGTTTGGTGTGCTGCAGTCGTCCAGTGGTGATCCCGGAGATGTCGAAGCGGGCCTGGGTGACATCATGTGGGTGGATCTTTTTGCCCGTGATGTCGAACAAATGACGGCTTTTTACCGGACGCTGGCCCCGTATGAAGTGACCGATCAGGCCGTCGTGGAAAACGTGAGCCGAAAACTGTTATCTGCCCACGGCATGGCGCGGGCGGGAATCGTTCCCGTCGACGAAGAGGCCAATCGCTCAGCCTGGGTGCCCTACGTACGGGTCGAGAACGTAGAGGCCACTCTGGAAAAAGTCGTCGCGGGTGGCGGTTTTGCGATCATTCCGCCGGATGAGCGATTGCTGGACGGCAACGTAGCCGTCTTCGTCGATCCCAATGGTGGTGTGACCGGAATCGTCAAATGGGATTACGAAGGCGAGGGGGCAGGTCAATGAAACTGGCGCGAGCACTTCTCTCCCTGTCTTTCCTGGTGCTGATGGCGGGCGGGCTGAATTCATGTTCGTCCACAGGTGGCGGTTCCACATCGTTTTACGGTTCGGTTTACGTGGGGTTTGGCTACTATGATCCCTGGTATTGGCGTCACTACTGGTATCGCCCGCCTTATTGGTATCCACCCGGTTACCGTCCCCCGATTTACCGGCCGCCGCGGCCTGAACACCCGATCGGCCGTCCGCCGGAAAATCTTCCGGCCACGCGACCCGCAACCAGGCCCGCAGCCCAGCCTGCGGCAAGACCTGTGAAGCCTGCAACCCAGCCGGCTACGCGCCCGGCTACGCGCCCAGCGACACGGCCAGCAACACGGCCAGCGACACGGCCTGTTCCGGCGGGTCCGCCGCGGGGTATGTCGCGGCCAATGCCTCGGCCGATGCCACGCGGACGGCGCTGACGCGGTCTCGCTTGCTCTGGATCCGGCCGCTGGAAAAAGACGTTCAAGGCCGGGTCTGCATTGGGGCGATTTCGTCCTCGAGCAGTGCGGCTGCATGGGCAGGGTCGAAGGCGTCCGAATTGGCTGCGAACCAAAGTGCTTCGAGATAGCGGTACGTCACCGCGGCCTGGTGAAGCCAACGCAGCTCCTGTGGGAGGGGATGCCGCCCCAGGTAGTGCTCGATGAACGTCCGCCGGTGATCAGGATTCGATGATTCTGCGCAAGCCACGACGGCCAGGTCGAACCACCGGCTGCCCATGGCTGCATATTCCCAATCGATAGCCCACAGCCGGCCGCCGCTGGGTAAACGGTTGGCTGGCAGCAGGTCGTTGTGACACAAAACCCTGCCGGTATCGCTTTGTTGCAGTTCCCGGGCGCAGTGGAGAGCAAGTTTGGAGAACTGCAGAATGGGCATCGCCGTTGATGCTTTGACCGGGTCGAATTGCAGTACCGCTTCGTAATGTGAGATTCGTTGGGTCAGTGAAAGCGTTGCGTCAATGGGTGGTAGCTGGTGAATATCGCGCATTAGCTGCGCCAGAGTTTCCAGGGAGATAATCGCGCCCCTGTCAGGCGCCAGGAAATCACAGACCAGAATTCCTGCTTGTGGGTTGGTGTAGCGCAGGTCGGGAGCCAGGCCGGCCGTAGCGGCGTGCAGGTGGGCCGACCGTTCGGCATTCCAGTCCAGTGCGTTGACGCCCGGGTCACGCAGATTAACGCGTATGACGAACGCACTCCGGTTCGAGACCAGGACGCTTTGGTTATTCGACCCGTCGCCCAGTAGCCCGATGACTTGGGGGTTCCGGTCAGTCCGGTCGACACCCTCCCAATTGGGATAGTCCGCTAACGTAGCCTTGACCTTCAGGCTGACTGGTTTTGGTAGCTGCGTTTCCAACGAAAGAATCCTGCGATGGCAATGACGAGATAAACGAAGAACAAACCCGTGGTCAGGTACAAGCCACTGGCAGCATACAGCGCCATTGACGCCGCATCGATGGCTACCCAATACAGCCAGTTCTCCAGCACCTTCCGGGCCACCATCAAGGTGGCCAACACACCACCCCACATGGTCAGGGCGTCCAGATAGGGCAGTGCGGCGGTGGTCTGCCGGTCCAGCAGCAAGCCGTTCAGCAATCCGGCTGACAGGATGAACGATACAGCGATCATGTGTTGGCGGGACGTCAGTTTCACGATAGCGGTTTTTCTGCCCGTGTCCTGGTTTTGCCCCTGTCGCCAATGCCACCAGCCATAGGCTGACACACATACGTAATAGACCTGCAACAGCGACTGCATGTACAGGTCAGCACGCCAGAAGAGCACCCCGAAAATGAGGGTGCTGATGCCTCCGCTCACCCAGCACCAGGGGTTTTCCCTGACTGCCAGCAGGAGATAAGCCAACCCGGCCAGCACTGCGAAGATTTCCCAGACAGAAGTCACCATGACCGAATCAGAAAAAGACCTGTGCGCTGACGCCGATAAGCCGCGGTTCGCCAAACTGGAAGTAGGGCTCCAGGGCATATTCCTTGCGCGGATCATTGCCAAAGCTGCCGAAGCCACGGATGACATAATCCTCGTCGGTCAGGTTGCGCATCCAAAGTGCGGCGTTCCACCGCGGGGTGTCGTAGCCCAGGCGCAAGTGTACGAGGGTGTAGGCCGCGGTTTTGACGTCATGCCGGTCAGAAAGGTAAAAGCCATCTTTGCCTTCCAGTTCCGCCTGGAATGACCAACCCTGCGCGAAATCCAAGCGTCCCCCGGCTGCAAACTGGTAGCGGGGTGCATGCGCCTGGTCGCGCCCACCGAGGTCGACGCCATCCGCATTGACGTATTCGTCGAAGCGCGCGCGCAGCAGGCCCAAACTGCCAAAAAACACGAGTGCGCGTGAAGCCTGCCAGTTGACTTCCCACTCCAGCCCATAATTGACTCCCGTCGCGGCGTTGCCGGTATAGTCGATGAAAGCCGTGCTGCCATCGTCGCGTGGCACCACCAACGACCCCTTCACCTGCTGGTCCTGCCGGTCCATGTAGAACAGCGCCAGGCGGCTGCTCAGTGATCCGCCCCACGCGCTGGCTTTGTATCCGGCTTCGTAGTTGTAGAGCAGTTCCTCGTCAAAAAAGGCGAGACCGCCGGCACCTGGCACCAGGCCAAAATCCGGTGCGGAAATGATCCCTGCATTGACTCCATTCGCCCGGTAACCGCGCGACACGCTGGTATAGGCCAGGTGCCCATTAACCGTTTCATATTCCAGTGCGAGCCTTCCACCCCAGAGACTGTTATCGGGCTCGCTCTCAACCAGGTTGGAGTCACGGTAGTTCGTCGCCCGCTGCGCCAGTCGCAGGCCAATGGCCAGTTGCAGACGCGAGGTCAGGGAAATGCCCGCCTGGCCGAACAGGGCGAGGGTGTCGGTGCTGTATTCGCTGGTGAAGTCTTCCGGCAGGTAGGTGTATTGGCGCCGTAATGATTCGTCTTCGCTCAGGGTGTAGAGTCCGGCCACCCAGTCGACTGGAAGCCTGCCGAGGGTCGCCGGGGTTTCGGAAATAAGGCGTATCTGACCGCTGTAGCTGCGGCGTGCGCGCAGATATCGATCGCTGGAGGAGTACTCCCACCCGGGGGCGATGCCGACGTAGCTCCAATCCTCGTCGTAGGCATAATCGGTATCGCTGTCGGCTGCGCTCAACAGGATTTCGAAGCGGGCTTCACCCAGCTGTCGCTGCCAGTTCAGGCCGGCAGCAGTCAGGTCGATGGTGTCGCGTCCAGGCTCATCGGAGAGCGTAGTGCGTGTGTTGTCCAGTGAGAAGGCATCGTAGCCGTTGTCAACCCGCGTCAGCAGCACGGTCAGATCCAGCAAGTGGGCCCCGGATTGCCAACGCAGCCTTCCACGGGCCATGCGTTCGTCCCGGCCGTTGGTTCGTTCGCTGTCGAGAAATGCATTTTCGAGATAGCCGTCACTTCGATACTGGTTCATGGCCAGCCGGATCGAGAGATCCGGCGTGAGCGGGCCAGTCATCATTGCGCCCAGCGAACGTGATCCGTAGTCACCAACGGAGCCCTCGACATAGCCGGACGCGTCCGCTTCCGGTGCCGCAGAGCGAATGTTAATCAGGCCAGCCAGGGCATTGGCGCCGTGCAGTGTGCCCTGCGGTCCGCGTAAAACCTCGACCTGTTCGACGTCGAACAGGCTACCGGCAGTACCCAGCCCACTCAGGTCTATGTCATCGATCAACAGGCCAATGGAGGGATTGAGCGGCTCGACGAACTGGCTGCGCTCGCCAACGCCGCGAACCTGGTAATAACGTGCTCGGGATGAGCCGCCGGCAAAATTGACATTCGGCATGAGGCCCAGCACGTCCTCGAGGTGTTGAGCCGATCGGGAGCGAATTTGCTCCCTCACCACGACGCTGGTGCTGGCAGATTGTTGCAGCAGGGGCTGGTCACGCAGTTCAGCCGTGACGATGACTTCTTCGATTTCTCCGGCCTGGACGAAAGACATGGCCGCCCACAGCAATGAGCCGAGAGCCAGCGAGTTCGGGCGGAAGTATTGGGTCATCGAACATCCCCTTGGGGTTGGGCGCGGGGATGTCGGTTTTTGAAGCTCACCATCCCTACGCCAGCACGATCTGGTTCAGGTTCAAAGGGTTCGCTTCTGGGAGCGTCTCAGGCCTGGGCCACCCCTTGGTCAGATGACAGTATAAGTCCGGGCGCCGCGTCCAACAAATCGCGCGGATGGTGCGCCCAGCATCGACCGACCGGGTCGGGCCCGTGCTTTGGGGGTTATTGCCTCAGCGCACTCAATACGGGGGGGTTGTCCCGGACAATCGAATTGATGATGTTGGCGTAGATTCCCGGCATGTCGCGCTCGAAACCGCCCCTGGCGCCGAGGCTGAAAGTGCCCTTGATCTCGATTTCCTCACCCAGGTCGCTGGTGGCGAGCACCTTGCCTGAGGCATCCGTGACATTGACCTTCAATGCATGCCAAAAGCGCCCATTCTGGTACCCCGTGAAATCCCACTGCTCGATGCGTACCTGTAGCACCGGGCCTTCTGTGCCGGGAGCAAACCCCAGCGCAGTAAGTTCCTCGGCGAGATCTACAGCCAATTGCTCGGCCAGCGGGACTTTGCCTTCCGTCGATACTTTCCAGGGGTTGCCGAGGCCTGCGCGGTACTGCCCGATGGTCCAGGGTTTTTCCTCGCCGCTGATGACCGCAGCACGCTGATCGGACACTTCGATGCTCACGGGGCCGGTACCCACCGTCCCGAATTCACGAGGTGAATTATCCAGGCTCAAATGTTGACCAACCACGCAGGCCGATAACGACCAACTCGCAAAGATCATTAAAACCAACCGGGGTGCATACGCATGAAGCATGACATTGATCCTCAGGTCGGAGACGAGCGTCCCCGGCGCAAATTGTGAACCTTTTTTCAATTTTGGCAAGCGGTGGAAGCGTCTGCCGGGGATTGATTACAAGCGTGATTAAGTACTGCGGTACTGCTGCGCCAACTGGACGTATTTCTGGGCGGTATAGAGGAAAAACTCCCGTTCTTTCAAGCTGAGGGGCCGGGCGGCCTTGGCTGGCCGGCCCACATACAGCTGACCGCTCTCCAAAACCTTACCTGGTGTGACCAGGCTGCCGGCACCGATGATCACTTCATCCTCAACCACGGCGCCATCCAGTATGGTCGCCCCGATGCCAACCAGGATTCGATGGCCGAGCTGGCAGCCATGCAGGGTGACGTTGTGCCCTATCGTGACATCGTCCCCGATCAAAAGCGGAAAGCCGCCTGGGTTATAGGGCCCGTCGTGGGTCACGTGCAGCACCGATCCATCCTGCACGCTGGTGCGCGCACCGATCCGGATCTTGTGGACATCGCCCCGGATGATGGCTCCCGGCCATGCGGAGGATTCCTTGCCCATGACTACATCGCCGATCACCGAGGCGGCCGGGTCGATGTAAACACGCTCACCGAGGCGGGGCATGATGCCCTGGAAGGGTCTGATGTTCATGGTCCGTAAGGGTCGCTCGACAGGTAGAGGTGCCCCGTAATTATACCCGGCAGGGACGTTTCGGGAGCAAGCGTTGGCGCGGATGCAAACGCTTGAAGTCAGTCTATGGTCGCCCGTTCCAGGGCCTGGCAAATGGCGTCAAGCACCTTGACGCGGGCATGGTATTTGTCATTTCCCTCCACCAGGACCCAGGGCGCGCTTTGCTTGTCGGTAGCCTGGATCATGCGGTGGGCTGCGACCGAGTAGTCTTCCCAGCGGGCCCGGTTACGCCAATCCTCTTCGGTCAGCTTCCAGCGCTTGTAGGGCGTTTCTTCACGCGCCTTGAAGCGCGCCAGCTGCTCTTCCTTGGAAATGTGAATCCAGAACTTCAGCAAAACGATGCCATGATCGACCAGGGTTTCTTCGAAATTGTTGATTTCCGCATAAGAGCGCCGCCATTCCATGTCGTTGGCAAACCCTTCGATGCGTTCCACCAGCACGCGCCCGTACCAGCTGCGGTCGAACAGGGTGACACGGCCGCGACGGGGGATACAGCGCCAGAAGCGCCACAGGTAGTGGTGTGCATTCTCCTCGTCGGTGGGTGCAGAAAACGGGTGAACCTTGTACCAGCGGGCATCGAGCGCTTCAATAATGCGTCGGAGGGCGCCGCTCTTGCCTGCGGCATCCGGGCCTTCGAACACGAGCAGCACCGAGAGGTTACGGTGGGCGGCTTCCATGTGTAGCTGATTCAGGCGGGCCTGCAGCTGTGCCACCTGCCGGCGATAGGCTTTCTTCGGTATCTTCAGAGACAAATCAAGCGCGTCAAGGATGGTTAGAGACTGGACCGAGCCGCCATTGCTCTCGTGGCCTTCGTCCCTGGCCTTGGCTTCACTGTGCAGCTCATCGAGATACTTCCTCTGAATGTGCACTTTCCTGAGGTGTCGCTGCAGAGCGTCCTGAAGCAACTCCCCGACCCGGAGGCTGCGGTAGTGGTAGTCGGCACCTTCGACGATTTCCCACGGCGCGTCACCTGTATTGGTTCGGGACACCGCGATTTCCGCCGCCTCGATGAAACGGTCGTACATCTCATAGTGGGTCCAGTCTTCCGGCGAGACGCGCCAGCGGTTCAATGGGTCGTTTTCGAGCGCTTCCAACCGCTTTTTTTGCACCTCCGCCCGCACGTGCATCCAGAATTTCAAAATCAGGGCACCATCATCGGCCAGCGCCGTTTCAAATGCCCGAATCTGCTCCAGTTGGTGCAGGTAGGTCTCCAGGTCTGAATTGCCGTAAACGTAATCCAGCAAGGGACGTGAGTAACGACCGCTCAGATTGATGCCGATGTGTCCGCGCGGGGGGAGATCACGCCAGAACCGCCACCAATAGGGCCGCTCGCGTTCCTCATCGGAAGGCGTGCCGTAAGCGTGCGTTTCGATGTAGCTGGCATCCATCCACTTGTTGAGCAGGTTGGTGGTCGTTCCCTTACCCCCACCCCTGACGCCGCCGAAATCAATCATCACCGGAAAACTGCCGTCTTCGCGCAACGCTCTCTGCAACTCCAAGAGGGATTCTCGCAAGATCAGCTCGCGCTGTTTGAACTCATTTTTCGAGACTTTTTGTCCGAGTTCAGCTGTCTGGAACATCAGGGTCGTGGTTACCAGTTTTCGAGGTGGCTTAAGATAGCACAGGGCTGGAGCAGCAGTCGTTGTGCGCTGTGAATGCCGATGAGGTCAATCGTTCGACCCCGCCTCGCTCGCCGTCTTTTTCTGCTTGGCGCGGGATCGAGAAATTTCAACGATGGACTTGCTGCCGAAATAGACGTCGCCGGTCTGTCCGTGAATGGAGAGGATGTCCCCGGCCTTCAGTGTATGTGCGGTCCCATCGGCACTGCTGGTCAGCACAGCCTGTGCCTTGGAGACATGCAGTTCCGCCACGCCCAGCACGGCGCTGAAGGGCTTGTCGTCGATGCCGTGGACGGCGACTGCCGCGTGCGAGGTCGAGCCCCCGCGCGCAGCCAACAGACCGTCTACCGACAGTATCAGTGGTATTTCATCCGGGATCGGGTTTTCCAGAACCAGCAGGATTCCGTCGGCCTCACCCTCTGGTAGCGGGGTTGATGCCAGCCGATCGACATCCGCCTCGTCGAAGGCCACTCGGCCGCGGAAGGCGCCGCCACGGATGCCGATGCCGTGTCCATCTGGTTTCCCGGGTTCATGGAAGGTCTTGGGGTTTTCCAATTGTTCCAGTTCCGCGCTGCGAACCTGCAAGATGCTGAGTACGCCGCGATCTACCGTGAACTCGATTTCGGCGTCGGAGCCCAGGAAGCGGCGCAGGCGTGCGCTGATATGGTAGAGCTTGCGCTCCAGCATGGGCGCCAGTGCCCGCAGCCTCTGCACCGGTTCGAAAGACTGGGACGCGGTGACGCCTCCCACCAGGTCGTCCCCGCAAGCACTGAATTTGACGTCTCCGGTGAAGGCACGAAAACCGGTCGTCTGCATCCGGGTATGAGGGATGACGCCGGTAAGCGAGATACGCATCTCGTCCAGGCCGGGGTTAAGATCCTGTTGATTACTGCGATTGCCGCAGGCCATTTGCTGCACGATCGCAGCCGTGTGCCAGCCATCGCTCAGGTGCTTGATCGAACGGTAACGGCAGGCGCGGTCCCGTCCCCAGGAGTCGTGAACGGAGCGGAGAGCGAGCATCACCTGCAGTTCTGCATCGTGGATGATGGCGTCCAGTTCATCGCCGAACCCCGCAGCCCGAATGGCTTGCTTTGACGCTTCTACCACCTGGCGCATGGCGGAGCCCGGCAGGTCAATTTTCAGCGTGACGTCGTGATCACGCTTGGCCTGTTCGACCAGGTCCAGTGCCTCCAGGTCCAGGTTCCATGCTGCTGAGGAAAAGGAGACCAGGAACCGGCGATAGGAGTCCCAGGCGTACCATTCATCTTCAAGGGCCAACGCCTCGGCGACGGCTTCGGTCATACCCACGAAGACCACTGTGCAGAGCATGCCCGGCATGGAGAAAACTGAACCGCCGCGTACGGCGAGGAGCAGGGGGCCTGCCGGGTCACCCAGTCTGAGCGGGGTGCCTTCCTGGCGAGCGATGTCAGACTCGAGGCGCCGAACATGCGCAAGCACCTCTTTTTTCAGCCGCGGTTCCTCGCTTTTATGCAAGCCTTTCCTGGGCAATACCGTAGGAATGATGAATCCATCGCGGGTGGGGATGCCGAGGTAGGTGATGTAAATCAGCCCGGCGCCCTTGCCGCCGTAGCGGGCCTGCAGACTAACCGCCTCGCGGTCTTCGACACGCCGGCGGATGTCTTCGACGTCTGACAGGTGAATAAAGTCCCATGGATCGATACCGACCATGCCTTCTTCGGGCCATTGGAACTGGCGATCGCGTTCGGCCAGGTGCCCCCGGGCAAGATCAGAGAAGTGCACCAGGCTGTTCAGATCGTGCATGGTGCGCTGGAAGTTGCCCAGCACCGCGCGCATCTCGTCGGCGCCATAGCCGAGGTGACTGGCCATGATCTGGTACGCATCACTGACGCGGTTGACCAGTCGGTGGTAGTTGCGCTGAATCTGTTCCAGCACGTTGAGCAGTTCCGAGGGTGCCCGCGCCGGGTTTACCAGCATGGCAGACAGGTCCCAGAGTTCCCGCGAGTAGAGACCGTCGCGATGCAGGTTGCCGGCGCACTGGTGCACGATCCGCAGGCACTCACCCAGGCGCACGCCGTTTTCGGCATAGTCCGATGCGACATGCCTGAGTGCGAAAAAGCCCATCTCTTCCAGCAGGCAATCGAGTTGGTGCAACAGGTATCGTTGGCTGCCGAATACGCCATCGCCGGCCAGGATTTCCAGTTCATGGCGCAGACTGCAGGTGCGCTGGAAGGCCTCTGCGTGCGGGCCGCGCTCGAAAATGACCAGCATATCCTCCAGCGCCGCGAATATTGCATCCTGGTGGTCCGCCTGAATCCGCCGAGAGAAATCGTCAACCGCAGTCCTGGCCAGCGCTTCGACCGACGCGGGCTCAAAGCCCGGGCTGCCGGGTTCCGCTTCCGCCAGGGCGCGGAGCGATTTTTCGAAGGGTTCGCGGGTGCCGGGTTTCCAGTGATCGTTCCGGGCCTTGCTGGCGAGGCTGCGTAAGCGGTGACCGTATACCCAACGATTGTTCGCCTGGATTCCATTCTCGAGCAGGGATTCCAACTCCTGCTCCAGGCTGTTGCCAGATTCACAACGCAGTAGCTCTTCGGTGTAGGCCAGGCGCCACTCATTGAGCCGTTCAGCAATCTGGGCGCTGCCAAGCAGTTGCTCGAGGTGTCCGATAATCCGTTCGACCAGCGCAACAACCCCCTGGTCCTCGCGGGCAGCGACGTCGGCTTCACCGGGTATTTCACGCGCTGGATCGGGAAAAACGGCCTCGCCGGTCTGTAGCCACTGCAGGTAGGCACGCGCCAACGTCAGGGTGTGGCGCCCCATGGCATGGTGGGTGCTACGCCGGATTTCGTTGCTGATGGCGCTGCCGCGAACGTGAATTTCAGCCAGGTCGATGGTGTCCTGCCAGACTTCATCAA
Organism: Chromatiales bacterium; assembly: GCA_024640045.1. Taxonomy (GTDB): domain Bacteria; phylum Pseudomonadota; class Gammaproteobacteria; order Xanthomonadales; family SZUA-36; genus WTJD01. Next base: position 18,369 of record JAHEFS010000037.1, read on the forward strand.
TTAGCTTGGGCCGGGAGACCAGTCCGGAGATGCTGCGCACCAGGACCCGTGAAGGCAGCCGCATGCGGTCAGCGAAGGGGCCGTTCATAAACTCGATCAGTTCGTTGCGCACCCGCGTGATCTCGTTTTGCAGGTTTTTGGCGCCAGGTACGCCACGGTAGGAAGTGCTGCACAGGCGGGCGATCAGGAAACGCAGCAGGTACTGCGCCTCATGCCGGCTGCCGGAAGTATTCAGCCGTGCCAGCAAGACAGCCATGTCGCGCAGTCGGGCGACCTGAATGGTCGGCAGGTGCTCAAAATCAGTGGGATAGATCTCAGCTTCCAGGTCGATCACATTACCCCTGAAACCACTTAACTCCTCGATCATGGCATCGTTGACCAAAGTGCCATGGGGCAGACGGGTGTCGAACACCGGCGGTTCACTGCCCTTGCGAAGCACGTACAGCGTCAGCCGCCCGTGAGTGTCATAAGCGACCACCAGGGCTTCGTCGGTGATGGTAATGCGCTGGTTCGCTATTTCGAACATGGGATAGCGCTGACGGATGAATCCGCTGGTCTGCAAGTAAAGTCGTAAAGCTTCCTTGTGCAGATCCTGGTGGCCGCTCGGCCCGTACGCCTTGAACAGGGCCTGGTTCAAGGCGGCGATTTGTTGCTGTTCCTGTGGCTCAAAAGACTGCTGGGGTTGCAACGGCGCGGGCCGCACGGCCGCCACAGGCCGGTCCACTGCCTGATCGACCGCCTCGTATATGCCCGTGACCTGGCGCAGCGCCTCGTGCAGCGACTGACCCTTGTTTTCCAACCGGTCGGTCACATCGCGCAGTGCTGCAACATAATCCGTGAAGCGGCTGCCGCGGATGGTCACGCCATGAGCCGCCGCCAGGTGTTCCATGATCATCAGGGCTTCTTCACGGAGGAACTCATACAACTCCCGGCCATGGATTTTCGCAACGCCTCGAGCCAGCGCCAGGGAAACCGACAGAATCGCATTCATCCCCAGGTTTTGCTTGCGTTGCATGATGTTGATCCGATCTTCCGCGCAGGCGTCCGGGGCGATCTTGCCGCGGCGTTCCGCCGTGGCGAGTTCGAGCTGTAACAATTCCCGGTCGATGTCGATCAGGCTCCAGGCGGCGGCATCGCGCCCCTCGAACAGCGGCGCCAGAAACTGGTGGACGTTGTCCACCGCGTTCAGGCAACCCTTACCCCCGTAGCGCTCGGTCCGGTTGTACAGGTTGACCAGGTCCTCGTCCTCGGTGGCTTCAACGTCCGTCAGCGAGACGCCTTTCGCAAAGGTGTACACGCCAGGCTCGACTTCCTGCAGCAGCCGGGAATGCTCCTGAGTCACTTCGAGAAATTCCGCCCGTTCGAAGCTCCGGTCCACGAGGTGGACGGCTTCACCTGTACCGGCTGACGTGCCAAGTGGCGTGGCGCCGTGGAAGCTGATACTGATGCGCTCGTCCGGCCGGGATCCCGGAAGTGCCAGGCGAACATCGGCGCCGACCGTTGGAATGCCCGCATTGGTCGGCTCCTCGCGGGCCACGATTTGTTCGACGACCGCGAATTCGGGCGAGCGGGGCTCGTTGTGACTGGCCTTGGTGACCTGTTCCATCTGCGTGGCGACAGCCTGGTACTTGACCAGACGTTCGGTGTTGGCGCCCCCACCGCACTTCAGCCCCAGCGCGTTCACTGCCAGTGCGAAATGCGCCTCCATGTCGTCGTTCGGGCTTTTGGAACGGTGTGAAACGACGATGTTCATGCCCTTGCCCAGCGAAACCAGTATGGCGAGCAGGGTTTCGTACAGGGTGCCAATCTGATTGGCCTTGACCAGCACCGAGTTGATGAGGCCCTTGGAAACTGCAGATTCAATCGTGCGGTCGTTCGTTGTGACGAGGTCGTCACCGACGACCAGTACGCGATCGCCCAGGGCTTCGAGCAGTTTGCGCCAGCCTTCATCGTCGTCCTCGGAAAAGCCGTCTTCAATGGACAGGATGGGGATGTCGAGTTCAAAGATGGCTTGCCGGTAGATCTCCAGGACTTCATCGCGGTCCAGGACTTTCTTGGCATGATCGCGCCAGAACAGGTACATGCCCACGCTACCGGGCATGTCAAACTCCTCCCGGTAGGCAATTTCGAGCTCAGAAAGCGCGGGATCCAGTGCAATCGCTACATCCTCGCCGGGTTGGAACCCGCAATCCTGGATGGCCTGTTTCATCATGCTCCAGAGACGCAATTCGGGTAGCGCGTACTCGCCCCGATCGACGTAGGGCGCCAGGCCGCCTTCCAGCCCGATGCCCATAACCCGGCATCCTTCGGCCTTTTCCAGAATTTCCTTGAGTCGGTTCTGCAGGCGCACGGTCATCTCTTGTGCTTCCTGTGAATCCAGTGCGCCCAGGATCAGGAACATGGCTTCCTGCATGCTGATATTGGACTCCGGGTACTCCTTTTCCGTGTGTCGCCCGCCCATGCCACAGTTGCGGAATTGCCAGGGAGCGCGAACGTTGCCCAGTCGCGGGTGAACGGCTTCCTGCATACTGCGTTCGACGATGCGCTGCCTGATCTCGAGTGCACGAGACGCCCATCCTGCGGTCTTTCCTACTGACTCGGAGGCTTCTTTTGCACGTCGCTCACGCCGTTGGAATTCGCGGTATTTGCCCGGATCGGCCAACAGGAAGTCCAGCAAGGTGACCAATCCCAGACCGAGCGCCAGGCGGCCGCCATACAGCGCCCAGGTCAGATCTCCGAGCAGGCCAGCGGCCAGCAGCAGAATGGCCAGTGGTAACGCGAGGCGCGCGACATGCATGCTGGCGCGTGGCCCAGCCGCAGCCACTGCCAGGTTGTAAGGCGCATCGGGATAATAGTTCAGGCCCTCGCGTTTGACGCCTTCCGCGCGGCCGTAAGGGATGAGCAGGAATTGTTTCACCAGGTAAATCATTCTGGCAGGCCCGTAGGCCTTCAGCCGCTGCTCCACGCGACCCTGTATGGCATCACTCAACGCGCGCAGCTTGGCTGCCTCCAGGAAGTGCCCCAGCTCGTGCATGGCCACAGCGGTATGGAAGACCAGAAAGGTGAACAGCGCCGATACGATGGTCTCATGGCTGGTAAAGATAAAACCCAGCACACCTTCCCGGTTGGCGGCAGTATCCGGAACCGCCAGGACCGAAGAAATGAAGGCGACATGAAACGAGACCAGGATGTGGTTGGCGATGACCCAGCCTTCCTGTAGCCAGGCGCGCACCGGCCTCACCCTTCGGGCGCCAGAATCGGGGGTCAACCTTGGCCTGGCCAGTGAATTCTGATGGTTCATGGCGCCGATGATTTGAGCTTCTGGAAACTCTAAGTTTCCGTGCCGGCACCGGCAATGACATGGATCACGCGGGGCAGGTCACCGTGCAGGCTGGAATCCCCTCGTGATAGCATTGCTGATCATTCCCCGGAGCGACGCTGAAGCTTGAAAACGATAGTCCACAATTCGCGCGAAAATACCCGGATTCCGTTTTTGCGCGGCATTCTCACGCGCTCCCTGATCGATGCCGGCGTGCCATTCGATGAGGCTTTCGAGTTGGCAACAATGGTGCGAAAAGAGCTGGGGCACCGTGCCACTGTCACCCAGGAAGAATTGCGCCAGCGCGTTCTCAAGAAGCTCGAATCAGGTTTCGAGGGTAGCATCGTGCAGGCCTATCGCCAGCCTTTGGCAGGGCCAGGCAGGATTCTGGTCGTCAGCCGAACTGGTGCGCGCAGCGCATTTTCACGCGGCCGGCTGGAGCGCTTTCTGCAAGCCAGCGGGCTGCGGACTGCTGATGCTGAAGACGTCACTGCCAAGGTATTCGACCAACTGCTGATCAATGGCGCTGAGACCATCAGCACGACGAGCCTCGGCCTGCTGACCTATCTTTGCCTGCGTCACGAGGTCGGCCGCAAGGCGGCCCGCCGATTCTTGCTGTGGTCGGAATTTCAGCGCAGTGAGCGACCCCTGGCCCTGATGATCGGCGGCGCCGTCGGGACCGGAAAAAGTTCGCTGGCCACCGAGGTGGCTCACCGCCTCGAAATCGTTCGTACCCAATCCACCGACATGCTGCGGGAAGTGATGCGTACGATGATTCCCCAACATTTGCTGCCGGTTTTACACGTTTCTTCTTTCGAAGCGTGGGAAACCTTGCCCATCAATGATAAAAAAACCCGTGATCACGACCAGTTGGTGGCTGAGGGTTTCCGGGCCCAGGCGCAACTCCTGGAAGTCCCGAGCAAGGCTGTTCTGCAACGAGCCGAGCAGGAGAATGTCTCCGTGATCCTGGAAGGTGTACACGTACTGCCCTCCATGGCTTCGACGACCTCGGCAAGCGAGGGGGCTATCCGTGTGCATGTCACGATGGCGGTGTTGCAGTCGAGTGCGCTCAAGAGCCGGTTGCGCGGCCGTGGGACCCAATCACCCAGGCGGCATACCCGCAAGTACCTGGAACATTTCGATTCGATCTGGAGCCTGCAATCTTTCCTGCTGTCGGAGGCTGATTGCCACGATTCCGCCATCGTGACCAACGATGAACTGGAGAAGGCTACCCACCAGGTGATCGTGACCATTAACCGGGAGTTGTCGCGGCATTTCGAGGGTTCACCGGCGCAGGCCTTTGGTCCGATGGCCTCGGAGTTCGAGCTTGAACAGGAAACGGACGACTGGCCGCGATTCGTGCCCGGCCTGATCGGCCAATGAAGGGCGTCCTGTTCATCATTGACGGGTTAGGGGACCTTCCCATCCCGGCGTTCGAGGGGCGTACGCCACTTGAGGCAGCCCAAACGCCATTCCTCGACCGCCTGGCGGGCCGGGGTCGATTCGGCGTGATCGATCCCATCGCACCCGGAGTGTTGCCCAATACGCACTCCGGTGCAGGGATGTTACTGGGCATGTATCCCGGGCAGGTCAGTCGCCTGAACCGTGGGCCAGTCGAAGCCGCCGGACTCGGCCTGCAGTTGCAGGAAGGCGACGTTGCGTTGCGAGCAAACTTCGCCACTCTGGAGCGAGCCGGAGACGATTGGCGCGTCGTTGATCGCAGGGCCGGTAGGATTCGCCATGGAACGGCCGAATTGGCCGAGGCCATGGCCGGAATCGGCCCGATCGATGGTGTATCTGTCCTGTTCCAGCCGACCGAGCAACATCGCGGTGTGCTGGTGTTGTCAGGCCCTGGTCTGGATGCCCACGTCAGTGATACCGATCCAGGCGACCATGGTGACTCGAACCTGCTGAAGCATTGCCGGGCCTTGTCCCCAGGGGCTGAGAGAACTGCTTCCCTGATCAATCGCTATGGCCAACGGGTCCGGGAAACCTTACAGGATCACCCTGTCAACCAGCAGCGCCGGCAAGCCGGTTTGCTTCCCGCCAATGGTCTGCTTACCCGGGGCGCAGGCCACCCTCTGGCGCTCGACAACCTGGTTGCGGATCATGGTATCCGTGCCAGCGTGGTTTCGGGCTGTAATACGGTAAAAGGACTGGGGCGATTGCTCGGGTTTCGCGTCATCGACGATGCGCGATTCACGGCCGACCTCGACACCGACCTGGATGCCAAGGTCAGGGTGACGCTGGATGAACTGCAGCATGCCGGCCTGGTCTTCGTGCATGTCAAGGCACCGGATATCTGCGCGCATGACCGGGATCCAGTGGCCAAACGTGACCTCCTGTCCAGAATCGATCAGTCATTGGGGTCGTTGGTTGGCGAACCGGTCGGCATCGCCGTGGCAGCAGACCACACGACGGACAGCAATACCGGAAGGCACACGGCCGACCCCGTGCCGGCGTTTATGTGCGCCGCTGGTTCCGAGGTGGGCGAGGCGTGCGTTTCGATCAAGTTCGGGGAAACCGCCTGCCGAAACGGCAACCTGCCGCGAGTCGACAGTCATGGTTTTCTGCAGTCTTTCCTGGAGATGCTTTCCGGCGGTATTCTCCCTGCCAGTAAGAGATGAACAGCGGGCCGGCCGGTAGTGGCCCGCCTGTCACGGAACTGTAACAATTCCCCTGTAATTTTGTCCCGATAATCCAAATGAAGGAGCGTTCCATGTCATTCCGCAAGACACTGTATCTCGTCCCGGTTGCTGGTTTGAGTCTGGCCCTCGGTGCCTGCGGTGGTGGCGAACAGCGCCAGGTCATCCAGAACAAGGGTTCCGACACCCTGGTTAACGTCGCCCAGGC
>JAHEFS010000004.1 GCA_024640045.1 Chromatiales bacterium
CTTACTCGTGGATCTTGGCGACGACGCCCGCACCTACCGTGCGGCCACCTTCACGAATCGCGAACCGCAGACCCTCTTCCATCGCAATCGGAGCAATCAGCTCCACCTGCATCTGGATGTTGTCTCCCGGCATCACCATCTCCACACCTTCCGGCAACTCAACCGCACCGGTCACGTCCGTCGTGCGGAAGTAAAACTGCGGCCGGTAACCTTTGAAAAATGGCGTGTGACGTCCACCCTCGTCCTTCGACAGAATGTACACCTCAGCCTCAAACTTGGTGTGCGGCGTAATCGATCCCACGTGCGCCAGTACCTGACCACGCTCAACCTCATCACGCTTGGTGCCACGCAGCAGTACGCCAACGTTGTCGCCCGCGCGACCTTCGTCCAGCAGCTTGCGGAACATCTCCACACCCGTACAAATGGTCTTCTTGGTGTCGTGAATGCCGACAATCTCGACCTCTTCACCCACCTTGATCACACCGCGCTCAACACGACCCGTCACCACCGTGCCACGGCCGGAAATCGAGAACACGTCCTCGATCGGCAACAGGAACGGCTTGTCCGTGTCACGCTCAGGCTGCGGAATGTACGCGTCCATCTCCTCGATCAGCTTGATGATCGAGGGAATGCCAATCTCCGACTCGTCGCCTTCCAGAGCCTTCAGCGCAGAACCCGTCACGATCGGGGTGTCATCACCCGGGAACTCGTACGAAGACAGCAGCTCGCGCACTTCCATCTCCACCAGCTCCAGCAGCTCCGCGTCATCCACCTGGTCCGCCTTGTTCAGGTACACCAGGATGTAAGGCACACCCACCTGGCGCGCCAGCAGAATGTGCTCGCGCGTCTGCGGCATCGGGCCATCGGCCGCCGATACCACCAGGATCGCACCGTCCATCTGCGCCGCACCCGTGATCATGTTCTTCACATAATCGGCGTGACCCGGGCAGTCCACGTGCGCGTAGTGCCGGTTATCCGACTCATACTCCACGTGCGCGGTCGCAATCGTGATACCACGCGCCCGCTCTTCCGGCGCATTGTCAATCTGATCATACGCCTTGAACTCACCACCGCGGGCCTCAGCACAGATCTTCGTCATCGCCGCCGTCAGCGTCGTCTTGCCATGGTCAACGTGACCAATCGTGCCAACGTTGACATGGGGCTTTGTTCGTTCAAATTTTTCTTTGGACATGCCTGTCTCCGGAACATACAGTCAAATTTAAAAAGGTCAAAAAAATCACGTTCAATCTATGGTGCCCACAACTGGACTCGAACCAGTGACCTCTCCCTTACCAAGGGAGTGCTCTACCGCCTGAGCTATGCGGGCGGAAATCTGCGCTTGCGATGCGTTGCCTGCCCGTCACGCGCTTGGAGCGGGTGATGGGGATCGAACCCACATCATCAGCTTGGAAGGCTGAGGTTCTACCATTGAACTACACCCGCGCACGTGGCCTTCTTCCGCCAGGCGGCCCTGCCTCGCATTCCTCTTTGAGCGGCGCTCACCATCGCCCGCCCAGCCTGCCATGCTTGCCTGTACCGGCGCGCCCATCCGGAGGCGCCTGGCGGTCACACCAACCCGAGGGTCGATGGTGGAGGGGGGAGGATTCGAACCTCCGAAGGCATAGCCAGCAGATTTACAGTCTGCCCTCGTTGACCGCTTGAGTACCCCTCCCGCAAGCAAGCCGCCTATTGTTATCCAGCAGAGAAACGCTGTCAAGACAGGCAATCGATTGATTAGCTTTCCAGATCCTCGAATTCGTCGTCTTCGAAGTCGTCTTCTTCGCCGTCGCCCTCTATTTCGTCTTCTTGTTCCTCGAACTCACCGAGATGCCGGTAGAACGCGTCATGCTCCGCCTCGGAACCAAAAACCTCCATTTCCAACTCATCGAAGTCCATATCGAGATCATCGAGCATTTTTCTCAACTGAGCACGCTCGTGCATGATTTCGATCTGGCGCCAACGAGGGTTCCCGGGGCCTGTGGAAGGGCGATCTTCTTCTCCACGCTCCGCGTCCAGCGCCTGATTCTCGACGCCGGGCGTATCGACCGCGGTACCCGCAGACTTGCGTCCGCTACTTTTCCGGGTGCGATTTGCCACGAATGAAGACCTCCAAAGCCATACAACTTCCACGTTTGAAAGTGCTTATACCGGAATTAATTGGGGTTGAAAAGCGCTTTCTACCCAGCGCACCTGCCCCAGGGCAATTCACATCCGGGCAGCGCGCTAAACATTGAAGCGGAACAGCGTCACGTCGCCTTCACGCATCACGTACTCTTTTCCCTCCAGACGCATCTTTCCCGACTCACGTGCGCCGTGCTCGCCATTGCAGGCAATGAAGTCATCGAAGGATATAACCTGGGCGCGAATAAAGCCGCGCTCGAAGTCCGTATGAATTTTCCCGGCGGCCTGCGGAGCCGTGGCGCCCTTGGCCACCGTCCATGCCCGCACTTCGCTGGGGCCGGCCGTGAAAAAGGTCAGCAGGCCCAGTAATCGATAGCCCGCCTCAATGACGCGGGCGAGCCCGGATTCTTCTTGCCCGAGTTCGGCCAGGAAGGCCAGCCGGTCGGCCGGGTCGAGTTGCGCGATTTCAGCTTCGACTGCAGCGCAGACCGGCACGACTTCCGCTTCATGCTGTAACGCATACTCACGGACCCGATCCAACAACGGGTTGGTGCTGAACCCGCTTTCATCAACATTGGCGATATAGACCACTGGCTTGGTGGTCAGCAACCGCAGTTCACGCAAGGCCGCCAGGTCGTCCCCTTCCAGACCCAGGCCGCGGATACCCTGCGGGGTGTCCAGCGCTGCCTGCATGCGGCGCATCAGTGCCGCCTGCCGGGTTGCGTCCCGGTCACCGGTGCGCGCCAGCTTTTCGGCCCGTTGCGCCCGCCGCTCCAGGGTCTCCAGATCGGCCAGCGCCAACTCGGTATTGATGGTTTCGATGTCGGCCAGCGGGTCCACCCGGCCCGACACATGAATGACGTTGCCATCGTCGAAGCAACGCACGATGTGTGCAATGGCATCGGTTTCACGAATATGGGCCAGGAACTGGTTGCCCAGGCCCTCGCCTTTGGAGGCGCCCTCCACCAACCCGGCAATATCAACGAATTCCATGGTGGTGGGAACGATGTTGCGCGGCTTGACGATAGCGGCAATTTGCTGCAAACGCTCATCGGGAACCGGAACGATCCCGACGTTGGGATCAATGGTGCAGAACGGGTAATTCTCGGCTGCGATACCCGACTCGGTCAGTGCATTGAACAGGGTGGACTTACCGACGTTCGGCAAACCGACGATACCGCATTTAAAGCCCATCTAGTTGTCTCCGGCCAGACCCGGTTTTCCGGTGCGGCCCAATTCGAGAGGCGCCGTCCGCCTCAACCACCATGCAATTCGTTCATCGCTTGCTGGCATTTGCCAGCCAACACCAGGGGCATCACGTCAACTGCACGGCTGATCGCTTGATCGACCACCTCTCTGACCTGGGCGGGCGATCGCCCCAATACATACCCGGTCACGGCATCCTTGTGGCCCGGGTGGCCAATGCCGATACGCAGACGCAAAAAATTCCGTTCGCTGACGTGGCTGAAAATATCGCGCAAGCCATTGTGACCGCCATGCCCACCGCCCTGCTTCAGCCTGACGACCCCCGGCGAAAGATCGAGATCGTCATACGCGACCAGCATGCGCTGGGCATCGACGTCGAAATAATCGAGCACCGCGCGAACGGCCAGCCCACTGCGGTTCATGAAAGTCATCGGCCGCGCCAGGATACAGTCCACGCCATGCCAGCGGACGCGCGCGGTTTCTGCGCTCAGCTTGCTGCGTTCCTGCAAGTTGGTGCCGGCGTCACTGATCACCCGATCCAGGAACCAAAACCCGGCATTGTGCCGGGTTTCAGCGTATTTCTGGCCCGGGTTGCCCAGGCCGATGATCAGGTAAGTGCCGGACAAGGGATCCCCCGGGATTACTCCTCGGTGTCGCCCTCTTCCGCTTCAGCCTCGCCTTCCTCGTCCTCAGCGGCAGCTTCAGCGCCTTCACTGACATCCAGGCCGGCAGCTTCTGCCTCGGCCAGCGCTTCCGCGTCAGCGGCAGCGGCTGCGCCGGTGCCCTGCGACTCGGAGACGTGGACCGCATTGGCCACCATGATGTTCTCGTCGGTCGTTGCCAGCACGGGAATCTCCACGCCTTCCGGCAGGGAAACATCCGTCAGCATGACCGCATCGCCCGCATCCAGGTTGGACAGGTCGACTTCCAGGAACTCGGGCAGGTTCTTCGGCAGCGCCGCTACCTCGATTTCATTCATCAGGTGCTGGACCACAACACCTGAAGCGCGGCCAGCCGGGGAATTCTTTTCGCCAACAAAATGCACTGGCACGGAAATGCGCAGGACCTCATCCGCGGACACCCGCTGGAAATCCAGGTGCAGAATCTGCTGCTTGAAGGGATGACGCTGCATGTCACGCAAAATAACCTGCTGCGTGCGACCATCATCGACCTGCAGTTCCATGATGCTGGAATAGAAGGATTCCTGTGCAGACTCGTGCAACACCTGCCGATGTTCAACGGTCAGCGCGACCGGATCCCGGTCACTGCCATAAAGTACCGCGGGAACCAATCCGGTACGACGCAGGCGGCGGCTCGCACCCTTCCCCACGTCCTCGCGAATCGCCGCGGCGATCGTCTGTAATTCAGCCATGATAAACCTCGTTATTGAGTGCCCCGGTGGGCAAATGGCAGTCGGAAAGCGCTGCCGGTTCCCGGCCCCGCGACCAGGGCCGGCCAAAAATCAAGCCGCACATTATACCCCAATCTCAGCGGTCAAAGGCAAGCCAAAGAAAGTTCTCAGGGGTGTTGGGCCTGACATCAGAGAAACGGGACTTCAGAGCCCGGCCGCATCGGATTCTGCGCTTACTCAGTCGACGTAGAGCGAGCTGACCGATTCGCCCGCCGACATCCGACGGATGGTTTCGGCCATCATGTGCGCGATGGTCAATTGCCGGATCTTGCCACACGCCCGGGCAGTCTCGCTCAACGGAATGGTGTCGGTGACGACCAGTTCATCGAGCTCGGACTGCGTGATGTTGGCAATGGCCGGACCGGACAGGACCGGGTGCACGCAGTAGGCCACCACGCGACGCGCACCTTGTTCTTTCAGGGCACCAGCCGCAGTGCATAAAGTGCCGGCGGTATCGACCATGTCATCCACCAACACACAGCATTTCCCCTCGACTTCACCGATGATATTCATCACGGTGGCGACGTTGGCGCGGGGCCGACGCTTGTCGATGATGGCCAGGTCGGCGTCCAGCCGTTTGGCGATGGCTCGGGCCCGGGCTACGCCACCGACGTCAGGGGACACCACGATCATGGGATCACTGGACTGGCGCTGCCAGATGTCCGCCAGGGTCAATGGCGAGGCATAAACGTTATCCACGGGAATATCGAAAAAGCCCTGAATCTGGTCAGCGTGCAAATCGATGGTGACAACCCGGTCCGTACCCACCGCGCTGATCATCTTGGCAGCGACCTTGGCGGTAATGGGTACGCGCGAGGAGCGTGGCCGCCGATCCTGCCGACCATATCCAAAATAGGGAATAACTGCTGTCACGCGAGAGGCATTGGCGCGTTTGAGCGCATCGATCATGACCAGCAGTTCAATGAAATTGTCCGCCGCCGGGGCGCAGGTGGGCTGGATTACGTAAACATCCCGGCCCCGGATGTTCTCCATGATCTCGACCATGACTTCACCGTCACTGAAGCGACCGACGATGGCCTTGCCCATGGGCACGCCCAGTTCCTGGGCGATATCGTTGGACAGCTTGAGGTTGGCATTGCCGGAAAACAACATCAGGGGTGAAGCGGCCTCCTTGTCTTTTCCTATATCCAACGATGTTCCCATTAAAAATGGCTGGGACGGCAGGACTCGAACCTGCGAATGCGGGGATCAAAACCCCGTGCCTTAACCAGCTTGGCGACGTCCCAGCAGAACCAGATATTCCAATTTCAGTAACCGCCGGCGCGCTCCGAAAGCACTGGTGAACGGTCAATCCCTCTCACGGAGCGGACATTATATCGGCATTTGATCCGCCTTGTGATCGAGTCGGCAGTAAATTTATCTTCGACCGGTATGAAAATGCAACTACCCGTTCCCGTCAGCCGGGGCCGGCCCAGTGATTTCAGCTCTTCCATCATTCCCGCCAGCTCCGGATAACGAGCCGTGACCACCGGCTCGAACGCGTTGCCACCCGCTTCGGGATCGGAAACACGTCGATCAAGTGGCTCGGAATCACGTTGCAATTCGGGCGCCGCAAACAACGCCGACGTTGCGATATGCACCTCCGGGAAAATCAACACGTAATAGCGCTCACCCAGGTCCAGGGGGAACAGTTGCTCACCGACCCCCTCGGCCCAGGCACTGCGGCCATGAACGAAAACCGGCACATCGGCGCCCAGGCTCAGTCCAAGTTCCGCCAGCTCGGACCGCGCGAGCCCACAAGCCCACAGCTCATTGAGGGCCAGCAGCACGGTGGCGGCGTCACTGCTGCCGCCGCCAAGACCGGCCCCGACAGGAATGTTCTTGTGTATCCGAATCCGCGCACCCAGGCCGGTGCCCGAGCGGGCCTGCAGCAATCGGGCGGCACGCACCGCCAGGTCATCTTCCTCGCGCACGTCCGCCAAACCGAACTCCCTGGTGATAACGCCGTCCTCCGTCACCGCGAGTTCAATCTCGTCACCCCAGTCGAGTAATTGAAAGCAGGTCTGCAATTCATGGTAGCCATCGGACCTGCGCCCGGTGATACGCAAAAACAGGTTGAGCTTCGCAGGTGCCGGCCAGCGGCTGTAGTCAGGCATCGTCACGTGGGTCTTCCGGCCCCAGCCAGCGGGTCCCGGCGAGCTTGAGACGGTAATCACCGTTGACTGCCTCGATGCGGCCCGGCAATTCCACGCCTGCCGCCGCCCGGTAGCGGTCGAAATCGATCAACCAGCCCTGCTGGCTCAAACGAGTGACCCTACCGAGTTCGTCAAACTCAACCTGGTCAGGCTGACCAGGCGCCTGCAAACCTCGTACCCAGTAGGACAACGCATTCACCGGGACCCGCCAGCCGATTTCGTTCTCGATGATCTGGTCCACGGCACCCGCGACGGTCCGGCTGCCATCGGCTTTGTCCAGCACGACGTGCCCCGGCTCGATACTCAGCCGCCAGGCACCCCGGCCCAACGTGCCGCGAAAATCGAGTTGACTGGTCTGGCCATCGACCTGCCAGCGAAGCTGGCCGCTGCCCCCATCTTCGCCATCATCCAGAGACAAGCGGCCATTAAATTCCCAACGACTCCAGGCAGCGATCGTCGCGGCTCTTTGCTGATACGCGAAACGGGCTGCTTCTGGAGCAGCCGTGATTGACGGCGCGGAAGCGCAGCCAGACATCAGCGCCAGAAACAGACAGGTCAGCAGTAAACGAAGGCTCAAAAATCCACCCCAAGGCGGTCAAGTGTCTCCTGCAGAATCTCGTTTTCCGCATCCTGATCCAGCCCCAGTTGCCACGCCTCCCGGGCTTCCGCCTCGCGGCCCAATACCCACAGCACTTCACCGAGGTGGGCCGCGATTTCCGGATTGTTGTCGCGCTGCCAGGCCTCTTCAAGGTATTCCAGGGCCTCTTCGAACCGTCCCCTGCGGAAGGCGACCCAGCCCATCGAATCAATGATAGAGGCCTCATTGGGCTGCAGTTCGTGGGCGGTACGGATCAGCTCCTCGGCTTCCTCCAGCCGGTCGGTCATGTCGGCCAAGGTGTAACCGAGCGCGTTGAGCACCGCCGCGTTGCCGGGTTCGTCCTTGAGGATGAGCCGCAGATCGGCCTCAGCTGTCTCGATCCGTTCAAGTTGCACCGCCACCAACGCGCGGCTGTAGAGGATATTCGTATCCCCCGGCATCAGTTCAAGGGCTTCGGTAAGCAGATTCCAGGCTTCTTCGGGCTGTCCGGCATTCACCAGGATTTGGCTTTCAGTCAGAAAACTTTCACCCAGGATGCCCTGGTCGCGATGCAGCCGGGTGCTGGCCAACAGGTTGCGGGCCGCTTCCAGCTCACCGGTTTCTGCCAGCAATACCGAACGGCGCAAGACCGCCGCCAAGGCGTTTTCACCCTTTCGCACCTGCTCATACCAGCCGATTGCCTCACTTGGCAGGCCCAACATCTCCGCCGCGCGGGCTGCCTGGAACGCGCGTTCGAAAGAATCCGGATAGTCGGTATTGTGAAAACCTCGGTAGATCGATGCGGCTGCGTCAGGGGCATCGGCTGCGAGCGCAAAGCCGACGCGGGCAAACCGGGTTTCAGGGGTGTCCGGCAGCTCAGCCAGAACATCAAGGGCGGCGGTTTTCTGCCCATCACGCTTGAGCAGTTCTGCATAGGCCATGGCAATGGTTCGGTCCTGGGGCTTGAGCGCCCGGGCCTGGCGATAGGATTCCATCGCCCGTTCCATATCCTGTTGATTCACGGCCAGCCGCCCCACCCATGCGTGAAGCTCTGCCCGGTCGGGCTCCCGTGCGACGGCCTGTTGCGCCAGCGCAGCCGCCTGATCCAACTCCCCCATGCGGACGGCCAGCTGGCTTTGGGCAAACAGAGCGTCCGCCTGGTCGGCAGCACCATATTGATTGATCAGGCGCTGCAGCATACCGCGCGCCTTTTCCGGGTTGGGCGACCGCGCAAGCTGGGCGGCGATCAGGGTCCATGCGTGACCCCGGTCATCTCCCATCAGATCAAGAATGCCGCTCATCTGGTGCTCGGCAGCCATGTAATCCCCATTGAGAAGCATCGCCTGGACCGCCGTTTGCCGGGCGTCGAGACTATCGGGTTGCAGTACGACCCAGCGGTCAGCCGCCATGGCCGCAAATTGCCAGGACCTCGCGGCAATGGCTATTCTCGTCGCACGCTCGGCGATCGCTGGATCACTGGACTCAAGGGCCGCGGCGAGGTAGTCCGCCGCTGATTTCTCCAGGTCGCCATCGTTCCCCTCGACCTCGGCAGCGAGAACACGGTACATCACTTCGTCATTGGTGGGTGGCGCCTGGATTTCCGCCCCGGACCTGTCCTCCAGGGACCCTGACCCAGGTGCCTCAGACCGCCCCTCCGGGGCCGCAGCGCACCCGCCCGCCAGGAGCAGAATCAGGAAGGTCGGAATTGATTGCCATTTCATGAAACAATATCGGTTTGTCATGGCCGACAAGGATACGCGCTTGCTGCTGGTGAACCAATCCCCATTGACCCGCCTCCTGAACCCGGTCGCGGAAACAGACCGGAAACTGATGCGGGCACTTGCTATTGATGGACGTCGCACGCAGAATCTGGGCGCTGCGCAGCTTTGAGAATTTCATGCCCCTTCTAGTCGTCGGAACAAGTCACCAGACCGCGCCATTGGAAATCCGTGAAAAACTCGCGATTTCCACCAATGACTACGCGGGCCGGATACAGGAATTGTGCGCCCTGCCCGCGGTCGAGGAAGCGGTGGTTCTGAGCACCTGTAACCGCACTGAAATCTACAGCATCGTGCTGCCCGAGGACGAACACTGCATCCTCGAATGGCTCCGGAGTTCCGGTGGACTGGACGAGCAGCAGGCCGAGAAATACCTGTATGAGCGCCGCAACGAACAGGCGGTCAGGCATTTGTTCAATGTCGCCAGCGGGCTGGACTCGCTGGTCCTGGGCGAACCGCAAATCATGGGGCAACTCAAGGACGCCTGGCAAAACGCTCATGAGGCGGGTGGTGCCGGCAAATTACTCGACCGCCTGTTCCAGCACGCCTTCGCGACCGGCAAAATGGTGCGGCACCAGACCGGCATCAACGAACATCCTATATCGGTGGCCTACATCACGATGGTCCTGGCCCGCCAGATTTTTGGCAACCTCGAGAGCAAGAAGGTACTGCTGGTGGGCGCAGGCGAAATGATCGAACTGTGTGGCCGCCACCTGTACGAACAGGGCGTGGCAGGGCTGATGATTGCCAACCGCAGCAAGGAAAAGGCGGAGCAGCTCGCGGAGTCTTTCGCCGCCACCGCACATTCACTGGATGAACTCGCCCAGGTATTACCGCACGCCGACATCCTGGTTACCTCCACTGCCGCCCCGCAGCCAATCATTAGCGCCGACCTGATCAAGAGCGCCTTACGCGCCCGCAGGCGCGCTCCCATGTTCCTGGTAGACATTGCCGTTCCCCGGGACATTCACCCGGACGTGGCGAAGCTCAAGGACGTATACGTCTACACCATCGACGATCTCCAGCAGGTCGCTGACGAAAACATCGCCGAACGGCACCGGGCGGCGGAGGCCGCGGGCGAGACGGTGGAAAAGTCGGTCGACGAGTTCATGCGGTGGCTGCACGGAGCCCGGGCGGCAAAATTCCTGCAACGTCTGCGACGGCACGCCATGGAAAGCAGCGAGGAGTTGGCGGCAAAGGCCGTGCGTCAGATCCAGGCCGGTAAAAACCCGGAGGACGTGGTCAAGCAACTGGCGAACACGCTCACAAACAAGATTCTGCACGTACCCAGCACGCGCCTGCGGCAGGCCGCCGAGTCGCAGGAATACCAGATTCTCAAGGCCGCTGACTGGCTGTTCGATGATTCCACGGAGGCGGACCAGGAACACGACAAGTGAAGTCGAGCATACGCAATCGCCTGCACCAGGTGCAGGAACGTTTCGAGGAGATTGCCCTGTTGCTGGCTCAGCCCGAGGTCATGGCGGACCAGAACCAGTTCCGGTCCTTGTCCATGGAGTACGCTCAACTGGAACCCGTGGCGCAAACCTGGCAGGCATGGCAAGCCAACGAGAAAGCCATCGAGGAAGCGAGCCAGATGCTGGCCGAACCCGACCTCAGGGACCTGGCCGAGGAGGAGCTAGAAACAGCGGAACCCCGGCGGGAGGACCTCGAGAGGCAGCTGAACCTCCTGTTGCTGCCAAAAGACCCTGACGACGATAACAATATCTTCCTGGAAATACGCGCCGGTACGGGCGGTGACGAAGCTGGCTTGTTCGCCGGTGACCTGCTGAGGATGTATACCCGCTACGCAGAAGGACAAGGCTGGAAGGTGGAAATCCTCAGCTGTAGCGAAGGTGAGCACGGCGGCTACAAGGAAGTGATCGCGCGGATTGCCGGTCGCGGTGCCTTTTCACGGCTGAAATTTGAATCGGGAACCCACCGCGTGCAGCGCGTTCCAGAAACCGAATCCCAGGGCCGCATCCACACTTCGGCCTGCACCGTTGCCATTCTTCCCGAGCGCGAAGATATCGAGGACGTGGACGTCAAAGACGCCGACCTGCGCATCGACACGTTCCGGGCCTCCGGCGCCGGTGGACAGCATGTCAACACGACCGATTCGGCGATTCGCATTACCCACCTCCCCACCGGGATCGTGGTCGAATGCCAGGACGAACGTTCTCAGCACAAAAACAAGGCCCGCGCACTGTCCCTGCTGCGCGCGCGCATCCTGGAACAGGAACAGAGCCGGCAAGTGGCAGAACAGGCCGCTTCACGCAAACTTCAAGTCGGTTCGGGCGATCGCTCACAACGAATCCGCACCTACAACTTCCCCCAGGGGCGTGTGACTGATCACCGAATCAGCCTCACGCTGTACAAGCTCGATGACATCCTTGGTGGCGGCCTGGATGCCGTGGTCGACCCCCTGATGCACGAACACCAGGCCGAAGCACTGGCCGAACTGGAGCTCTGAAACCATGTCCATCTTGACCCGCTGGCTGGCCGTCAGCGCGCTCCTGGCAGCCTTCATCCAGCCCGCCGCGGCCGAGACCGGGCCCGAATTTCAGCTGTACCTGATCCGCCACGCGGAAAAGTCCACAGACGAAGATGACCCGGGACTCACCCCAGCCGGACAGCAAAGATCGGGGAGGTTGGCCGAGTGGTTCGGTGGCAGAGGCCTGGAAACCATATGGTCCAGCGACTACCGCCGCACCCGCGACACTGCCTTGCCCAGCGCCCGGGTACTGGGGCTGGAGATTGCGCTATACGATCCGCGGCAGTTGGAACCCTTTTCCGAAACGCTGCTGAAACGGGCTGAAAGCGCCCTGGTGGTCGGGCACAGCAACACTACCCCCGAGTTGGCCGCCATCCTTTGCCGCTGCCAGGTTCGGCCGATGGAAGAGACCGAGCACGACCGCATCATTCTGATCACGGTCCATGGCGGGGAAAGAAAACTGGAAGAACTGGATCAACGCGCGATGGGGATGACTGACTAAGCGCTGCGAACTACCCGTGACAGGCAGGCGGCTGCCGCCAGGTTCAGGGGCAGGCCCAACGCCAGGACATCAAGGTTGTACTGCCAACCAACCCAGACCCACTGGACCACCGCGACTGCACCGCAGGTCGCAACCAGACCCACCGCCCACTTCGCCCATCGGCGATTGAGCGCCAGCAGAAACATCGGATTGAACAACAGCAGGTTAGCGTTCGGGCCAACGACCTGGTGATTCGTCAATCCCCACAACAGGCAAATCAAGCCGCCCGTCACGGCCCCGAACATCAACCAGGCGCGGGAGAGGAAGGCCGGGGCCGCGCCCCATTTTCGGCCTCCGAGCCAGACGCCCACCAGCAGGAACAACGACAGCAACAGATAACGCGGCCAGACCGTTGGCGGCTGGCCGGGCGGTGCAAGCTGATTCGCGTCGTAGACCCAATGATCGGCAGTCACGAGAGACCGGGCGGAGTCACGCCGTTCAAAAGCAGTCATTTCCAGGGACACAACCGCGGGAATGAACATCTCGTCCCAGCGGCTGATCACGTGATCGACCGGTCGGCCAAGGCCCAGTTCAAGCCCCAGGTAGTACCACCAGGTCATACTGGTCAGCCGGCGCGTGTGGTCGCGGAAGCCCATCCGGCCCGTCTCGGACTGAGTGACAGCAGCGAGCTCGCCGTCCAGCGCAAGATCGATGGCATCACGAATCCGGGTGGAACAGTTGTCCAGGTAATAGTCGTAAAGATAGTCGCGATTGGCCGGCTGGACATGCCACAGGAGGTGATCTCGGAGTCGCTCATATTCGCGGGGGGAAAGATCCAGCCGCTGTGCTCGCACTGACCGCCCTTCGCGCGCATAACCCAACATTTCTTCGTACGCCGGAAATGCCAGTGACTGGTAGAGCATGCGACCCGTCACGAAGCGGCGCAGGAATGCCTCCTGATCGAAGTCGAAATAACCGAAGTTGAAGGTGTGGTCGAGCCCCTTTGAAGGTTCTCGTAGCCAGATGGCATTGTGCCCGAACCGCTGCCAATAAATTTCACCCGGCGCGATGGTGATCAACCAGGCTTCGTATTCACTGGACAACGGTGGCATGTCCAGACCCGGTGCACCCGCCTGCGCCTGAACTCGCTCCGGTACGCAGAACAGCGCCAGGCACAATAACCAGGCAAGGTGCAAAAAGAGGGTTCGCTCAGACCTCGGCGAGGACATTCATTTCGAGCGTGACGATCCGGCGATTGTCAGAGGCGGTGACCCGGAATTCAAAACGATCGTCCAGGACAACGACTTCACCGTGCTCGGGAACGCGACCGAACTCGGCCAGCAATAACCCACCAATGGTGTCGTAATCTTCATCGCTCAACCGGCTTCCAAAGGTGTCGTTGAAATCGGCTATCGGAGTCAGCGCCTGCACCAGGAACCGCTGCTCACCCAGGGCGGTAACAGGTGCTTCCTCTTCCTCGTCATGCTCATCGTCGATTTCTCCGACGATCTCTTCGAGTACGTCCTCGATGGTAATCAGGCCCGAAACACCGCCGTATTCATCCACCACGATCGCCATGTGATTACGGCTGGCCTTGAAATCCCGCAACAGGATATTGAGCCGCTTGCTCTCCGGGATCAGAACGGCTGGTCGGATGACCCCCAATAAACTGAATTCGCCTTTTCCATCAGCGAAATGGCGCAGCAGGTCTTTCGCCAACAGGATGCCTTCGACCTCGTCACGATCCTCCCCGATCACCGGGAAACGGGAGTGTCCCGATTCCAGAATTTGTGGGAGAAAATCCTGAAGGTGGCCATCACGTGGAATCACCACCATCTGGGAACGGGGCACCATCGCGTCACGCACCTGCATTTCGGACACTTCGATGGCGCCTTCCATCATAGCCAGCACATCACTGTCCAGAACACCGTTCTGCAGGGATTCTTTCAGGAGGTTCTTGAGTTCTTCACGGTCCCGGGGCTCGTTGGAGAAGGCACTGACGATCCGTTCCAACCAGGATCTGCGCCCGGAACCATTACTCGATTGGTCTTCGCTCATTTTGAATTGGCTTGCGACGCTTGGCGCGTCCACGCCTACATGGGGCCTCATGACCCCGGATTCCAGTTTGTACCAGAAAGCCGCCGGGTTTTCAGCAAATTATTGCCGTTTGCCGCGATCCTGGCTCAGGTCCCGTCGACTGCCGGGCGGTCCGAACGGTAGGGGTCGCCGAAGCCGAGTAACGCCAACAGGGCCGTTTCCCGCGCTTCCATGGCTTCTGCTTCGGTACGCTCCTGGTGGTCGAACCCCAGCAGGTGCAACACGCCGTGGATCACCAGGTGAGCCCAGTGCTGGCGCGTGGATTTACCTTGTTCCAATGCCTCGCGCGACACCACCGGTGCACAGATGACGATATCGCCCAGGGGAACCGCTTGCCCGTCCGCCACAAGCAGCCGCCGCAGGTCAGCTTCGATTTCTGCCGGAAAGGATAGAACGTTGGTGGCACGATCCTGCTGCCGGTATTGCCGATTGATTTGCTGCCCTTCCGCCTCATCCACCACGCGAATCACCAGGTCGGGCTGCCCGTCGCTGTCTTCCACCGCGGCAGCCACCCAGGTAGCGAAGTCCTCGTCATCCGGGATGTCCGGAGCCTCGACAGCACGCTGGATCAGCAATTCGACCACGGCCAAAACTCAGGATCGGTCTTTTTGCGCGTCTTGATCCGCGCGATCGTAGGCCTCGACGATACGCTGCACCATCGGGTGACGGACCACGTCACGGGCAGTGAACCAGGTGAAACTGATGCCCTCCACGCCATCGAGCACGCGGATAGCCTGCTTCATCCCGGAGGTCTCCGCACGTGGCAAATCGATCTGTGTGATGTCGCCGGTGATCACCGCAGTGGATCCAAACCCGATCCGGGTCAGAAACATCTTCATTTGCTCCCGCGTGGTGTTCTGAGCCTCGTCGAGAATCACAAAGGCATCGTTCAGCGTCCGGCCCCGCATGAACGCCAGCGGCGCCACTTCGATCACGTTGCGCTCGATCAACCGGGCCACCCGCTCGAAACCCAGCATCTCGTACAGCGCGTCATAGAGTGGGCGCAGGTAAGGGTCAACTTTTTGCGCCATATCACCTGGCAGAAAACCAAGGCGTTCGCCCGCTTCCACGGCCGGGCGCACCAGCACGATCCGCTGAACGTGTTCATGCTGCAGGGCATCGACAGCGCAGGCCACCGCCAGGTAGGTCTTGCCGGTACCGGCCGGGCCAATTCCGAAATTAACGGCATTGGCGCCGATACTGCGAAGGTAATTCTTCTGGTTGGGGCCGCGTCCACGGATGGTTCCACGCCGCGTGACGATGGACACCTCCCCGCTGAGATCTTCGGTTTCGCTTTCCTGGTCCGCCATCTCCGCCATGCCGGATTCCTGCAGGTGGAGATTAACCAGTTCCGGGGTCAGGGTCTCGTTGGCAGAGGCCTCATACAGACGATTCAGCAGGCGCGAAGCTGCACGCACCGGGCGCGACTCACCTTCCACGTTGAAAATATTGCCCCGACAGAAAATTTCCACACCCAGGCGGGCCTCGATCTGTTTCAGATGCTGATCGAACTGGCCGCAAAGGTTGGCCAGGCGCAAGGTATCCGCGGGTTCCAGCTCCAGCGTGCGATGAGCAGTCATACTAAAGTCGCTTCAGGCAGCGGTACGGCCCAGGTCATCACTGCCGGCCAGCCGGCCGCGCAGGGAGTGACTCAGTACCTCGGTGATGGTGATGTCGACGAAGTGGCCAACCAGGCGCGGATGACCGTCGAAATTGACTACCCGGTTATTCTCCGTGCGCCCAAACAACTGCTTGGGGTCTTTTTTGCTTGGGCCTTCCACCAGGATTCGCTGGCGGGTGTTCAGCATGTCACGGCTGATGGCATCGGCCTGCTGGTTGATTTGTGCCTGCAACGTGGCCAGGCGCGCCTTCTTGATCTCCAGCGGCGTATCGTCCGGCAGGCTGGAAGCCGGGGTGCCCGGTCGCGCGCTGTAGATGAAACTGAAGCTGTGATCGAACCCAATGTCCCGGATCAGTTTCATGGTGTCTTCAAAATCGCGCTCGGTTTCCCCAGGGAAGCCTACGATGAAATCGGAGGACAGGCTGATATTAGGGCGAACCTCGCGCAGGCGGCGAATCTTTTGCTTGTATTCCAGCGCCGTGTGCCCGCGCTTCATCATGGCCAGCACCCGGTCGGAGCCGCTCTGGACCGGAAGGTGGACAAAATCAACCAGTTCAGGAACTTCCCCAAACGCTTCGATCAGGCTGTTGGAGAACTCGACCGGATGCGAAGTGGTGAAACGGATTCGCTCAATGCCCTTCACGGCTGCCACGTAGTGGATCAGCAAGGCGAGGTCGGCCTCATCGCCGTCTTCCATGCTGCCGCGATATGAATTGACGTTCTGGCCCAACAGGTTGATTTCGTGCACGCCCTGCTCCGCCAGCAATTCGCACTCGGCTACTACATCCTCCAGTGGGCGGCTGACTTCCTCGCCCCGCGTATAAGGAACGACGCAAAAAGAGCAATACTTGCTGCAGCCTTCCATGACCGAGACGAAAGCACTGGGGCCCTGTGCACCGGGCTTGGGCAGCGCATCGAACTTTTCGATTTCGGGAAACGAGATATCGACTTCGGGCCGGCCGCTACCGCGCACGGAGTCCAGCATGCCGGGCAGGCGGTGCAGGGTTTGAGGCCCAAAAACCATGTCCACGATGGGCGCGCGCCGGATCAGCGCCTCGCCTTCCTGGCTGGCGACGCAACCGCCGACCCCAATCACAAGTTGTGGCTTGTCCTGTTTCAGCTTTTTCCAGCGGCCCAGCTGGGAAAAGACCTTTTCCTGGGCTTTCTCACGGATCGAGCAGGTGTTGATCAGGATGACATCCGCTTCTTCTTCATGCTCGGTCAACTCCAGGCCATGAGATGCCGCCAGCACGTCCGCCATTTTGTCGGAATCGTACTCGTTCATCTGGCACCCGTGGGTCTTGATGTACAACTTGCCGCTCATGCCCTGCCCTGAAACCCTCTCAAATTGCTTCGTTTTTCACGCCCTGCCACGCAGGGACCGGATAGAATACACGCATGCGAACCGACCTGCCACGCCCCGCCGGGCTTTGAAATGGGTCCTGAAACCCCGTTCGAAGTGCCCATGGCGCTGGCCAGGCGACTGACCCCGGATACCCGGGTGGTTGCCCTGACCGGTTCCGGCATGTCGGCAGAAAGCGGTATCCCGACATTCCGGGACGCGCAGACCGGAATGTGGTCCCGGTTCCGCCCAGAGGACCTGGCCACGCCGGAAGCCTTTGCCCGCGACCCGGCCAGGGTCTGGCAATGGTACGAACATCGCCGCGCAGGCGTCCGGGTGGCAAAGCCGCACGCCGGTCACCAGGCCTTGCTGGAACTCGAGTGGCGCGTTGCCCGGCTGAGCATCGTCACGCAAAACGTGGATGGATTACACCAGCGCTCAGGTTCTGGCCGCGTCATTGAATTGCACGGCAATATCCTGCGCTCGGTGTGCTCCCGCAGTGGTCGTGAAATCGATGCCGAGTGGATTGCCGCCAGCCAGGATTGTCCACCCCCGTCTCCTTACATGTCCGGCGCTTTGGCGCGACCCAACGTGGTCTGGTTCGGTGAGTCATTGCCGCAACAGGCATTCGCACAAGCGGTCGAGGAACTGCGAAATTGCGACGTCTGCCTGGCCATTGGTACTTCGGCGCTGGTTCAGCCTGCAGCGAGTCTGCCCCTGATCGCAAGAGATGCCGGGGCGCTACTGGTGGAAATCAACCCCGACAAGACCCCCCTGAGCCCTTTGGCGGGATTTTGCTTGCATGCACCGGCCAGCCTCGCGCTTCCCGCCATTCTGCGGGCCATTAAGGTCTAAAAGATTGTGGGAAGGTCAGCGGCTGCCCCCGCCTTGGGGCGGGGGACATCCATTCGTGCGGGTGGCGATGAAAATCTTCATCATTATTTTAATTTTCTCCACAATTGTTTTGTACTGTTAATTCAGACAGTTTTCCGTGTTTCTGAATGTCTGATCAAAGGTAAAAGCTCCAGATTCCCAGGAATAACGTTTTATCCTGAATAGATTGAGTGCGTTCAGCCCAACGCTGTTCATCGACCCACGCTGCCGAACACGCCCCAAGCCCGCCGGCCGCGGTGTCGGTTAACCCACCACGCTGGCAGCCCCGCATCGCTAAAAATCAAGGCAGACTCACACCCGCCCGGATCAGGCCCAGGTCAGGATGACCTTGCTGGCTTCACCGGCCTTCATCGCGTCAAAACCCTGTTGGAAGTCCCGGTAGCCCAGGCGGTGGGTGATGATCGGCGTCAGGTCCAGGCCGGATTCGATCATGACCGACATCTTGTACCAGGTCTCGTACATCTCCCGGCCGTAGACGCCCTTGATGGTCAGCATCTTGAAAATGACTTCGTTCCAGTCGATGGCCATTTCTTTCTCGGGAATGCCGAGCATCGCGATTTTGCCGCCGTGACACATGTTGGAAACCATGTCCTGGAACGCCCGGTCGTTACCGGACATTTCCAGGCCAACGTCGAAGCCCTCGGTCATATGCAGTTCCTTCTGCACCTCGGCGATCTTCTCACGGCTCACGTTGACCGTGCGGGTCGCCCCCAGCACGCTGGCCCGCTCCAGGCGGGTGTCGATCAGGTCGGTGATCACCACGTGCCTGGCGCCGGCGTGCTTGCACACGGCTGCCGCCATGGCCCCGATCGGGCCAGCGCCGGTAATCAGCACATCTTCACCCAGCAGTGGGAATTGCAGTGCTGTGTGCACCGCGTTACCAAAAGGATCGAAGATCGCCGCGACGTCGAGATCGATGCCAGGGCGATGTTCCCAGACATTGGAGGCGGGCAACGCAACAAACTCGGCAAAGGCGCCAGGGCGGTTGACTCCGAGCCCACTGGTCGCGGCGCACAGGTGGCGGCGCCCAGCCATGCAGTTACGGCAGTGTCCGCAGACGATGTGTCCCTCGCCTGAGACGACCTGGCCAGAGTGGAAGTCACGCACACCGGCACCGACGTCCACGATTTCGCCGACGAACTCGTGTCCGACCACCATCGGTACCGGGATGGTCTTTTGTGCCCAGGCATCCCAGTTGTAAATATGCATGTCGGTGCCGCAAATGGCAGTTCGCAGAACCTTGATGAGGACGTCGTTGTAGCCAATTTCGGGCTCGGGAACGTCGACCAGCCAAAGGCCCTCGCGCGCGTGCTGTTTGGAAAGTGCTTTCATCGGAATGCGCCGGCTTGGAATCCCGCCATTCTAACCCGAATGGGTCAAAGTGCCGAAGGCAAGGCGGCAGCCGAGCCGGTATAATTTGCACGCCATTCACAGCACCGCCAGCACCGGCCGGCGGTGACCCAGGAGCCAACGAATCATGATCTCCCTGCACATGCTCAAAGACACCCTGGACGAGATCGAATCGTCCGGGCTCTACAAGCGCGAACGCGTGATCACGACACCACAAGGTGTGGAGATCAAGGTTCAGGACGGCCAGGAAGTATTGAATTTCTGCGCGAACAATTACCTGGGCCTGGCAGACGACCCCGGAGTGATCGAGGCCGCGCACCAGGCGCTCGATGACCATGGGTTCGGCCTGGCCTCGGTGCGCTTCATTTGCGGCACGCAGGATCTGCACAAACAACTGGAACGGACGATCTCCCGTTTCTTCGGCACCGAAGACACCATCCTGTACACATCCTGTTTCGACGCCAACGGGGGCTTGTTCGAGACCTTATTGGGCCCCGAGGATGCAGTGATTTCGGATTCACTCAACCACGCGTCCATCATCGACGGCATCCGCCTGTGCAAGGCCCAGCGCCATCGTTACCCCAACAGCGACATGGCGGCCCTCGAAAAGGCTCTGCAGGAGACGCGGGATTGCCGCTTACGGCTGATCGCCACCGATGGCGTGTTCAGCATGGACGGTTACGTCGCGAAGCTGGATGAAATCACGCGGCTGGCTGAACGCTACGATGCCCTGTTGATGGTCGATGACAGCCACGCCACCGGGTTCATGGGGAAAACCGGCCGCGGTTCGGCGGAACACCACGGGGTGATGGACAAGGTGGATGTTTTTACCTCCACCCTGGGCAAGGCGCTTGGTGGGGGATCCGGCGGGTTCACGACCGGCCGGCAAGAGATCATCGACCTGCTGCGGCAACGTTCGCGGCCCTACCTGTTCTCC
Organism: Chromatiales bacterium; assembly: GCA_024640045.1. Taxonomy (GTDB): domain Bacteria; phylum Pseudomonadota; class Gammaproteobacteria; order Xanthomonadales; family SZUA-36; genus WTJD01. The sequence continues at coordinate 20,463 of JAHEFS010000004.1, forward strand.
AACACCCTGCCGCCACCCCTGGTGGCCGCCGGCATTCGCGTGTTTGAAATGTTGTCGCAAACCACCGAACTGCGCGACCGCCTGGAAGATAACACCCGCTATTTCCGCGCAGGCATGACCGCCGCCGGCTTCGACATCAAGCCCGGCATCCACCCCATCGTACCGGTCATGCTGTACGACGCGCCGCTGGCGCAGGAGTTTGCGTCCCGCCTCCTGGCTGAGGGGATCTACGTGATTGGATTCTTTTTCCCGGTCGTGCCCAAGGGCGAGGCCCGTATTCGCGTTCAGGTTTCCGCGGCTCACCAGCGCCAACACCTGGACCGGGCGGTCGCAGCATTCGAGAAAGTGGGGCGGGAATTGGGCGTCTTGTAGCGAGGCCCGGCTGAGTCAGGCTGAGAGTTCCTCGCGCACGACCTCAGCCAACTCGTTCGCCAACCGGTCGATCATCGCGGCATCGTCACCTTCCAAAGTCACGCGAATCAGCGGCTCGGTACCGGAAGGTCGCAGAATCACGCGGCCGCGTTCCTGCATTTCGGCTTCGACCTTGGCCAGCGATGCCCGAATGCGTTCGGAACGCTTCAGATCGCCGCGACGCGCAGCATCGATCGGCACGTTGATCATGATTTGCGGGTATTTTTCGACTGGCGCCGCCAACTCCGCCAGCGACTTGCCGGTTTGCGCCATGATTTCCAGCACCTGCAGCGCGCTGACGATTCCATCGCCCGTGCTGGTACGGTCCAGGCACAGGATGTGGCCCGAGGTTTCACCGCCGATGGCCCAACCCTGCTGGACGAGAGCCTGGTGGATATAGCGATCTCCCACGCGCGTGCGCTGGAAAGGAATACCCTTGCGCTTCAGCGCCACTTCGAGGCCCAGGTTGCTCATGACGGTACCGATGACACCGCCGCGCAGTTGGCCAGCCTCCTGGCGAGCACTGGCGATGATATAAAGCAAGTCATCGCCATCCACCGCGTTGCCTTCAGCGTCAACCAGCACGACACGGTCACCATCGCCATCGAAGGCCACGCCGACATCCACACCGCGGGCCACGACTTCGCGTTGCAGTGCGGCGGTATCGGTAGAACCGCAGGCTTGGTTGATATTGCGCCCGTCCGGCTGATTGCCGAGCAAATAAACGCTGGCGCCCAGTTCACGCAGCACCGCCGGCCCCACCCGGTAGGTCGATCCGTTCGCGCAATCCACGACCAGGTTCAAACCATTCAGTGAAGTACCGTAGGGAATCGTGGCTTTGCAGAATTCGATGTAGCGCCCGGCTGCGTCTTCGATACGCACAGCCTTGCCCAGCTGGTCGGAAGACACCGTTGAAAACGGTTTTTCCAGTTCCGCTTCGATGGCAAGTTCGATCTCGTCGTCGAGTTTCTCACCATGCTCGGAAAAGAACTTGATACCGTTGTCCTCGAAGGGGTTGTGCGAGGCACTGATAACGATGCCGGCACAGGCGTACAGGGTCCGGGTCAGGTAGGCAACCGCGGGCGTCGGCATGGGGCCCAACAGGGCCACGTTGGCACCCGCAGCGGATAACCCGGCTTCCAGCGCGGATTCGAACATGTACCCGGAAATACGCGTGTCCTTGCCGATCACGACTGCACGCGGGTCACCTGCTGCCAGCACCGCACCCGCTGCACGCCCCAGCCGGAGCATGAAATCGGCTGTGATGGGGGCCGTGCCCACTTCACCGCGTATGCCGTCAGTTCCAAAATATTTTTTGCCCATGCGCCCGATTTTACTCCTCTAAGACCTCGTCCGGCCAAACCGCGTTCAAAATCCTGAGCGCATCGCGGGTCTCCGCCACATCGTGAACCCGCACGATGGCAGCGCCGCCCTGCACTGCCAACATGGCCGCCGCAACCGAGGCGCTGACGCGATCTTCAACACCACGACCCGTCAACTGCCCCAGCATGGACTTGCGAGACAACCCCGCCAGCACGGCATATCCATGTGACGCCAACCGCGGCATCTCACGCAGCAGCTGCAGGTTGTGTTCAAGGCGCTTGCCAAAACCGAAGCCGGGGTCCAGCAGTATCTGCGCACGGGGCATCCCGGCGCTGACGCAGGCCTCGACGCGTTGCAGCAGAAATCTCTCTACCTCGGCGACCACGTCCACGTAATCCGGCTTGTCCTGCATCGAATCGGGTTCACCCTGCATGTGCATCAGGCACACCGGCAATCCGGAGGCAGCCGCCGCTTCCAGGGCGCCCGGTCGCCTCAGCGCATAGACATCATTGATGAGTCCGGCGCCAGCCGCAGCCGCGGCCTGCATGACCTCTGGCTTGCTGGTATCGATCGAAATCGGCAGCACCAGCTCGTTGTACAGTTTCTCGACCAGGGGGATCGTCCGCTCTAGTTCCTCGTCGACCGAGACAGTCGCTGCGCCCGGCCGGGTGGATTCGCCACCCACGTCGATCATATCCGCACCGGCCGCTGCCATGTGGTGCGCGTGCATCAACGCTTGCTTGCGGGAAACCCAGGCGCCCCCATCGGAAAATGAATCCGGGGTGACATTGAGCACACCCATGATCCGCGGGCGGTCCAGCAACAAATTGCGTCCGCCGCAATCAATACTTTCGGGATGAGATGGCATGGGGGTATTCAGCGGCACCCGCGGCTTGGACCACGGATGCGAAATTCAATCACGACAGTCTCAGTGCTGCGAGGCCGTACCACCGATCGGGGCGCTGTCTTCGCGCTCTTTGGTCGCTGGTGGCGAGTCCGGTGAGTCTGGGTCGCCGCCATCGCTCCACCCTTCAGGCGGCTCAGGCTCGCGTCCATCCATGATCTGGTCAATTTGCGTACTGTCGATGGTTTCGTAACGCATCAACGCATCCGCCATCAGTTCCAGTTTGTCCCGGTGAGTCAGCAACAGGTTCCGCGTCAGGCTATGAGCCGTATCGATGATTTGCCGCACCTCGTCATCGATCTGCCGTGCCGTCTCATCGGAAACGTGCTTGTGCTGGGTGACCGAGCGTCCCAGGAACACCTCTTCCTCATCCTCGGCGTAGGTCAGCGGCCCCAGCGCCTCGGTCAGGCCCCAACGGGTCACCATGTTGCGCGCAATGGACGTCGCCCGCTCGATGTCATTGGAAGCGCCGGTGGTGACGTGCTCCGCGCCAAAGACAATTTCCTCCGCAACCCGGCCGCCAAACAAGCTGGCCAACTGGCTTTCCAGTTGTTTACGGGAAACGCTGTACTTGTCCTGTTCGGGCAGAAACATGGTCACACCCAGGGCCCTGCCGCGTGGGATGATGGTGACCTTGTAAACCGGGTCATGCTCCGGCACGAGACGCCCGACAATGGCATGCCCGGCCTCGTGATAGGCAGTCAACTTTTTCTCTTTTTCGGACATCACCATGGAGCGGCGCTCGGCGCCCATCATGATCTTGTCCTTGGCCCGGTCGAGATGATCCATGGTGACCTGGCGGGCATTGTCCCGGGCAGCGAACAATGCTGCCTCGTTAACCAGATTGGCCAGGTCGGCGCCCGAGAATCCTGGCGTACCACGGGCAATCACGTGGGGATTGACGTCGTCCCCCAAAGGAACTTTGCGCATATGAACCTTGAGAATGGCTTCACGGCCACGGATGTCCGGCAGTGGTACCACGACCTGGCGGTCGAACCGACCGGGACGCAACAGGGCCGGATCAAGGACATCGGGCCGGTTGGTAGCCGCGATCACGATCACGCCTTCACCACCTTCAAACCCATCCATTTCGACCAACAACTGGTTCAGAGTCTGCTCGCGCTCGTCATGACCGCCGCCCAGTCCGGCACCGCGATGACGGCCCACCGCATCGATTTCATCGATGAAGATAATGCAGGGAGCGTGCTTTTTGGCCTGGTCGAACATGTCCCGCACGCGAGAGGCACCCACGCCCACGAACATTTCCACGAAATCAGAACCGGAAATAGAGAAAAACGGCACCTTGGCCTCGCCCGCAATCGCTCGGGCTAACAGGGTTTTACCGGTACCGGGAGACCCAACCATCAACACGCCACGCGGAATATGTCCGCCCAGCTTCTGAAACTTGCCTGGATTACGCAGAAACTCGACCAGTTCTTCGACTTCCTGCTTGGCCTCCTCCACACCGGCGACATCGGCGAAGGTGACGTTGACCTGATCTTCCCCCTGCAGCTTGGCGCGACTTTTACCAAAGGACATGGCCCCACGGCCACCACCACCGCCCTGCATCTGGCGCATGAAGTACACCCACAGGCCAATCAACAACAACACCGGTGTGACATTCAGGATCAGTTCCACCAGCACGGAGCGTTCCGCCGGTGGTTCCGCAGTAATTTCGACCTGATTCTCGACCAGTTCATCAACCAGCTTGGGATCAGGTGGGCCGAAGGTAGTGAAATCCTGGCCATTCACCGTTTTCCCAGTGACCTGGTTGCCGTTCAGGCTGCTCTCGATGTGTACCTGTGCGACCGTACCGTTGCGCACGTCATTCAGGAATTCGGAATAGGTCAGGGCATTGGGCGGACTGCTGACCGACGCATAATGATTGAATATCGACAGCAAAACCACCGCGATGATCGCCCAGGTCAACAGGTTCTTGACCATATCGTTAAACGGTTTTTCCTCTTTCTTTCCGGCCATGCGTCCTTTCCATTCCTTGTTTAAGCGGGGCAACTGGCCCCACCAAGTCGATCATGTTAATCCAGCTTGCGCCCGTAACCCAACAAATAGACTTCACGGCTGCGTGGACGTGAAGCCTTGGGTTTGCGAACCATCACCCGGTCGAAGGTCTCCCGGCACTGTGCCAGGAACTCGTCAAAACCCTCGCCCTGGAAAACCTTGGTGACGAAATGACCACCCGGCTTCAGCCAGTTGCGCGCGAAGTCCAGCGCCAGTTCCGCCAAGTACATCGAACGCGGTTGGTCCACCGCATCCATCCCACTCATATTGGGTGCCATGTCGCTCAACACAAGATCGACCTGGCGCTCTCCCAGCTCGCTTTGCAGCTCCTGGAGCGGTTCATCTTCGGTGAAATCACCCAGCAGGAACGTCACTTCGGGCAACGGCTCCATCGCCAGAATGTCGAGCGCGACAACCCGTCCCTGCGGACCCACGAGTTTGCGGGCCAGCTGCGACCAGCCCCCGGGTGCCGCCCCGAGATCAACCACGCACATCCCCGGCCGGATCAGCCGGTACTTGTCCTGCAATTCGAGCAGCTTGAAGACCGCGCGCGAACGCCATCCTTCCGCCTGAGCCTGTTTGACGTAGTAATCGTCGAAATGTTCCCGCAGCCAGCGACCGCTGCTCTTGCTACGCGCCATCAGTTTTGCCTCTTCCAGGGTTGTCGCATGTTAGAATTGCCCCTCGACTTCCTTTATCTGCCAGGTTCACCCCGTGCCCATAACTTCCAGTCAGAAACGTTTCCTGCGCGGCAGGACGCACCATATTAACCCGGTCGTCATGGTAGGCGAGAAAGGCCTGACGGAAAACGTGATGAACGAACTGGAACAGGCGCTCGACCATCATGAACTGATCAAGGTCAAACTGCGCACCGACCGGGAGACCCGGGCGGCCATTATCCAGGAAATTTTGCAGCAGTGCCGGGCCGAACTGGTGCATAGCATTGGCCAGGTGGCCTGCTTTTTTCGGCGCAATCCAGAGCGCCAGGTGATTGAACTGCCAAAATGATCGACCTCACCCTGGAACACCCCGGTGAACACCACTTCGTTCATGCCGTGGACATCACCGGCATCCGGATCGGTGACAGCCTGTACTCCAACCCGATCATCCTGACGCCGGAGCAGATATTCGAGAACTGGGCTCCGGGTTCCATGGAAGAACTTCGCCTGGAGCACCTGGAGAACCTGTTTGCGCTGGAACCGGAAGTGGCTCTGCTGGGTACGGGCCCGAACCAGGGTTTTCTTGGCCGTGATCTGATGATCGAGGTCTACAAGCGGGGGATTGGCCTGGAAATCATGACCACGCATGCTGCCTGCCGGACCTACAACATCCTGGCCTCGGACGGCAGGCGGGTGGCCGCCGCGTTGCTCCCCATGTCCATGGGCTGAATTCAATACTGCGCCGGGACGACTTCAATCGATAAACGGCATCTCCGAGATTCCCGACAGCCGGGAAATTTCACGCAAGCGCGCCAACGCTGCCATTTGAACCTGCCGGACCCGCTCGCGCGTAACGCCCAGCGCCCGACCCACCTCCTCCAGCGTTCGACGGCCCTTCCCGTCCAGCCCGAATCGTTGTTCCACCACCATCCGCTGTTGGGAAGGGAGCCGCTCCAGCCATCCGCCCAGCAACTGCTCGGCCGCATAATCAGCGTATTGTGATTCCGGACCGCCGTGCTCTTCGTCGGCAATGGAGTCGAGCAAAGGCTTGCCATTACCCAGGATTTCGTCGGCAGAAGTAGCGGGCTCGTTAAACCCGAACAGCGTATGAACATCCTCTGGTGACAATTCCAGTGCAGCAGCCACTTCCTCGACTCCGGGACGGCGCCCCAGTTTCTGCTCGAGCACCCTGGAAGTCTTGAGATATCCGGTCAATTCCCGGATGACGTGAATGGGCAGCCGTACGGTCCGACACTGGTTCATGATGGCCCGTTCAACCGACTGGCGGATCCACCATGTGGCATAGGTTGAAAAACGGCAGCCACGTTCCGGGTCGAACTTCTCGACCGCCCGAATCAAACCCAGATTTCCTTCTTCGATCAGGTCCAGTAATGGCAGACCGCGGTTGATATAGGCACGGGCGATTTTTACGACCAGGCGCAGGTTGGACTCGATCATTCGATGGCGACTGGCGACACAACCCGCTCTCGTGGCGAGACTCAACTCAATCTCTTCCTCCGCGGTCAACAAGGGTGAACGGCCAATTTCGCTCAGGTAAATGCGGGTGACATCGCCATGGTGCACGGGTCGCGCCTGGCGACTGGAGCGTGAGCTTTCGGGCAATTTCAGGCGAACACCGTCCGCGCCCGCTACGGTTGCCTCCGCCTTCCCATTTTTTCCTTTCTCAGCGCCCATCTGCCCTCCGGTGGCAATGGTCACGACACGAATCCGGTCCCCTTACCCGGACCGATGCCTCAGTTCCTACGCACAACTGCCTGTTTCAGCCTGGTCGAAAGCTCAAATTACCATAGATCAACCGGACTAGCATCAATAAGCCCCTGTAAAGCCTTATTATATTTTTCTAATGGAGTTCGACGGGCGGTTCTAGCGGGCCGGCAAATGGCCCAGGGGGTTGACCGGTTTACCATGCGACCGAATTTCGAAATGCAGTACAGGTTCGCTGCGATCGTTCCTGCCGAGTTCGGCGATTTTTTGGCCCGCCTTGACCGCATCACCCTCTGCCACCAGGCGTTTTCGATTGTGTCCGTAGGCACTGAGCCACTGCTCGCCATGCTTGATAATGATCAACTCCCCGTACCCCAGCAATCCGTTACCACTGTAAACGACTTTGCCGGCAGCGGAGGCCACGACAGATTCGCCTTCCCTGCCTGCAATATCGATACCGTTCCGTGACGGGTCGCTGGGGAGAAAACCGCGCAGGACCCGGCCCGGAACCGGCCACAGCCAGCCAGAAGGCGCCACGGCGCCAGCCGGCGCAGACGAGGACGAAGCAGGCTTGACTTGGGCTGGCGTCGGGCTTGCCTGCTTCGGCACCGTGGAGGTTTTCGCCGGCGGGTTGACCGTGCGCTGCGATTCGGCAGGTGGACTGGAACGTGGTTGTTTCGATTGGCCACTGGTGCTCCCCGAGGATGGCGCACTCAGGCGAAGATCCTGGCCGGGATATATCAAGTAGGGCTCACGAAGATCATTCCAGCGCGCCAACCGGCGGAAATCAAGACCGTGGCCGAACGCAATGGCGTACAGAGTGTCTCCCGAATTGACGCGGTAGTAGCCAGGCGCCACCGGCTTTGCCCCGGGTCGCCCGGACCTTTCCTCTATTGGCGCCGGCGGCCGCGCCGCGCAGGCACTGAGCAACAGGACCACGATCAGCCACACCACGGGCCTCATTCCGCGCCACCATGCAGTTTAAACACGACGAACAAGGCCAGCGCCAGCAATAGCACGAACCAGCCGATCAGATCGATGTACTTGCGCAACCGCTGCGCCAGGGGTTCGCCGCCCAGGCGAATCAAGCCCGCCACGAGGAAAAACCGCCCGCCTCGACCGGCGACCGAACCGAGAATAAAAGGAAGCAGGGGCATACCGACGACGCCGGCACTGATGGTGAAAACCTTATAGGGAATCGGTGTGAAGCCCGCCAGCAAGATATACCAGAAACCATAAGTGTCGAAGGCAGCCACCGCCGACTCGAAAGCCGGACCATACCCCCAACGCACCATCAGCGGTTCGATCCACTGGAAAGCAAACTGCCCGATCAGGAAACCGAGCAAGCCTCCGAACACGGAGCTGAGCGTGCAGACCGCCGCAAAACGCCAGGCACGTTCTGGGCGGGCCAGGCACATCGGAGCCAGCAAAACATCCGGCGGGATGGGGAAAAAACTTGACTCAGCAGCGCTCATTCCTGCCAGGTACGACAGGGCCCGGGGATGTGCAGACCAGCCCAGGACACGGTCGTACAATCGAGTGAACACGAAACCTATTCCAGCCCACTGAGCAGGGGAACGAAGGTCACGCCCCCGAGATCGGTTTCCTCGAAACCGTCTTCCGAGCGCCTTAGCGCCAGCAGTCTTTGCTGGCCCTGCTGCTCCAACGGCAAGACCAGCAGGCCCCCGGGGCGCAGTTGCTCCAGTAGTTCACTGGGCAGTGTACGTGCCGCCGCGGTGATGATAATACCGTCGAACGGCGCCTGGCTAGGCCATCCCAAATGGCCATCGGCGTGGCGCGTATGGATATTGTGCAGACCGAGGGCGTGGAACCGCCGGCGCGCGGTTTTGAGCAGTTCCTTGATGCGCTCCACTGTGAACACTTGCGGCACCAAGTGTGCCAGGATCGCGGCCTGGTAGCCCGATCCGGTACCAATTTCAAGGATTTTCTGCGGCGAGCCCCCGTCCAGGAGGGCCTCGGTCATTTTCGCCACCACCCAGGGTTGGGAAATAGTCTGCCGATTACTGATGGGCAGCGCGGTATCTTCGTAGGCTCGGCTGGAAAGCGCTTCATCGACGAACTCGTGTCGCGGCACCTGCAGGATGGCTTTGAGCACCCGCTCATCCCGGATGCCGTGATCGCGCAGGCGATCGACCAGTCTGCCCCGGGTCCCGGCTGAAGTCATGCCGATTCCACGAGACCCCTTGTCGAGCTTACGGTGGTGAATCATGCCCTCATCGCCCCGCGGCATCCGTAGAAATGGCCGATACCCAGCCGGAAACCTGGTCCAGGGCCTGGTAGCGCGTGAGGTCGACATGGATGGGTGTGATTGAAATATACCCATTCCGCACTGCGTGGAAGTCCGTACCCGGTCCCGCGTCCTGCTCCGCGCCCGCCGGCCCGATCCAGTACATTGGCCGGCCGCGCGGATCGATCATTCGAACGGTTGGTTCCGCCCGGTGGCGATGGCCGAGACGGGTGACTTCGAAACCACAAATTTCCTCCCACGGGCGATCCGGAATATTGACGTTCAGAATGGTATCTGCCGGCAAAGGATCCTCGCGCAACTGACTGACCAGGCGGACCGCCGCTTCTGCGGCGGTGGCAAAATGATGCGGGCGTTCATCGAATACCAGGGAAAGGGCAATCGCCGGCAGACCGAGGAATCGGCCCTCCATGGCGGCGGCCACCGTACCTGAATAAATCACGTCGTCTCCCAGGTTGGCGCCTGCATTGATACCGGACAGGACAATGTCCGGGTCTCTGCTGAGCAGGCCCGTCAACGCGATGTGTACGCAGTCGGTGGGGGTTCCCGACACTTCGAAGGTGCGCTCCGACACCTCACGGATACGCACCGGTGCGTCCAGCGTAAGGGAGTTGCTCGCTCCGCTGCGATCCTTGTCAGGTGCCACGATCGTCACGGTACCCAGTTCCCGGAATCGCTCGGACAAAACCTGGATGCCACGGGCGTTCAAGCCGTCGTCGTTGCTGATCAGAAAATGTATACCCATGTCGATTGTTTTACCCGGGAACAAGCCGGCCCAAGGCCAGGCGTCAACGTGCAGACATGGTATTGTACGGACTTCCTCGCAGCACTGAAACGCACCCGGGTCGAAGGCATGAGCAAAGACAAAAAGGTACCGACTGACGAGGCCGACCTGTTTCGCGAACACGTCCGGGACGTGCAACCTCTCAAGTTGTCCGATCGCGTAATGCCGGATACCCGAAAACCACCACCCATTCCCCGGCAGCGTGAACGGGATGAGCGCAAGGTGCTCGCTGAATTGCTGGAATTTCCGACAGACCCGGCGGAAATGGAAACCGGTGAAGAACTCAGCTTCCTGCGACCCGGTTTGCAGCAGCGCTACCTGACCCGCCTCAAACGCGGGCACTACAGCATCGAAGACAGTATCGACCTGCACCAGATGAACGCGGAAACTGCCAGCGCAGCGATTCTGCAATTCATCGAGTACGCCCACGATCGTGGCTTGGGTTGCGTCCGGATCGTACACGGCAAGGGCTTGCGTTCAAGAAACGGGCCCGTGCTCAAACAAATGACCAGCCGCTTGCTCAGCCGTCACCCACGCGTCACTGCATTTGCTTCCTGCCGTCCCGTTGATGGCGGCACCGGAGCTGTTTCGGTATTACTCAAACGCACGCACGCTGCCAAGCGTTGAGTCCATCACAATCTCGAGGTTCGTGATCTGGAACGCTACTTGATGACCCTGAGGTTTGGGCCGCCAGGCTTGGCGCCGGTCTCGCTGGCAGAGTTATCGGATGGATTGCTTTCCGGACTGGTCCCTTCCTGGGCGAACACCATTCCCTGGCCGTTTTCACGGGCATAAATGGCCAGGATTGCGTCGACAGGCACGTGAACGCGGTGGGGTTGGCCGGAAAACCGGGCTTCGAAACTGAAAACGTCATTGCCCATCTCGAGATGACGCGTGGCCTTCGGGGCAATATTGAGTACGAGTTTGCCGTCTTCGTGAGCGCCCGGCGGCACCTGAACATCCGGCGCGTGCACATCGACGATGATGTGCGGCGTCAGACCGTTATCGAGAACCCACTCATGCAGTGCGCGCAGCAAATACGGCTTGCTCGAGCCCATTTCAGACTGGTCCATGCGTCACTCCATGCCCGATTTCGGGCCGGGTGCCGATGCACTGTGGCGCTCAGCGGGTCGCATTGAGGATCAGTTCACGCTCCTCGCTGGTGAGGCTGGCCTTGAAGGAGGAACGTGAGATCAGGCGCTGGATGTAGGCCTGTACGGAAGAGCCTGGTTTTCCAAGGTTGATCCCGTAGGCAGGCAGGCGCCAGAATAAAGGTGCCAGCGTGCAATCTACGAGCGTCAGTTCCTCACTCAGCAGGAATTCGGAGTGTTTGAACAGTTCGTTTGCTGCAATGATGGCCTCTTTCAACTGCTTGCGCGGTTTCTCGCCCTTGCGTGCCGTCGCACCTTCCAGTTCATGAGCCAACGGATACCAGTCGCGCAGCACGCGATGGTGGACCAGGCGCAACTGTGCCCTGGAAACCGGATCGACTGGCATCAGTGGAGGATGCGGATAGCGCTCGTCCAGATAATCGTTGATCACCCCGGCGTCATAGAGCACCAGGTCACGATCCACAAGCGTCGGGGTCTCGTTGTATGGGTTGAGCTCGGCGAGATCTGCCGCGGCAGAAGCGTCCGACCCCACATCAACGATTTCCACGTTAATGCCTTTTTCCGCCAAAACGAACCGGACGCGATGGCACTGAATGCTCGCAGCCGAAGAATACAACGCCATGGTGGAACGACCTTTGACTGTAATGGACAAAAATTTCTCCCTCGTTTTCCGGGTGGGTGGGTCAGTGAACGTCGCGCCAGTATTCAGCCTTGAGCAGGTAAGCCAACAAGGTGAATGCTGCCAGGAATAAAATTACCCAGACACCGATGTTTTTGCGTTTGAGTTTGGCGGGTTCGGACATGTAATCCAGGTATGCCACGAGGTCTCGCACCGTGGCGTCATACTCGTCCGGCGCCAGCAAACCAGGCGTAGCCAGCTCGAGATGCCCGACTTCGCCCTCATGCTCGCCGGGCACGGCTGTCTGGATTCCCTGTAATTGCCACAGGACGTGCGGCATCGCGGCGTTCGGCAACAGCAAGTTATTCCAGCCACCGGACTCGTCCTGGTAGAAGGAACGCAGGAAGCCATACAGCCAGTCTGCACCACGGGCACGAGCCACCAGCGTCAGGTTGGGCGGCGTCTTGCCGAACCAGCGGGCAGAATCAGCCGGGTCCATGGCGACGGTCATGAGGTTACCGATTTTCACGTCCGCGAACACCATATTATCCATGACCTGTTCCTCGCTCAGCTCCAGGTCTTCGGACAAACGCTTGTACCGCATGTACTCTGCATTGTGGCAGGACAGGCAGTAGTTCACGAACATCTTCGCGCCGCGCTGCAGAGAGGCCATATCGCTGACATTGATGCCCGATGGCTCCAGTTCGCCCTCTGCGCCGGCTGCTATGGCCTGGCCAGAGACTGCCCAGCAGGCTGCCAGGATGATCAGGGTTTTGTAAATCATGGCTTTCATCAGTGCGTCACCCGCTCAGGCACAGGCTTGGTCTTACCGCCCTTGCTCAGGAAAAACAGCAGAATGAAGAACGAGAAGTAAACGAAGGTCCACACCCGCATCTCCACGGTCTGGGCCGGCGTACCCTCGGCCATACCCAGCATACCCAGGCGAACGAACGCAATGGCGAACGTGAAGACCAGAATCTTGTACCAGGCGCCCTTGTAGCGAATCGACTTGACCGGCGACCGGTCCAGCCAGGGGATCAGGAACAGCACGCCGACCGATACGCCCATCAGAACCACGCCCATGAGTTTGTCGGGCACCGCCTTGAGGATTGCGTAGTACGGCGTGAAGTACCACACCGGCTTGATGTGGGTTGGCGTCACCAGCGGATCCGCCGCGATAAAGTTGTCATGCTCAAGGAACAGCCCGCCCGCTTCGGGCCAGAAGAAAATCACAAAAGCGAAAATCATCAGAAAGAAACTGGCACCAAAGATATCTTTCACCGTGTAGTACGGATGGAATGGGATACCGTCCAGCGGCACGCCATCGGCATCCTTCTTTTCCTTGATTTCGATACCGTCCGGATTGTTGGACCCGACTTCGTGCAAGGCCGTGATGTGGAGCACCACCAGGCCCAGCAAAGCGATCGGCAACGCGATCACGTGCAGCGCGAAGAAACGATTCAGCGTTGCATCGGAGATGTAGTAATCACCGCGAATCCATTCAGTCAGCGGGCCGCCAATTTTCGGAATGGCGCCAAACAGATTGATGATGACCTGGGCGCCCCAGTAGGACATCTGACCCCAGGGCAGCACATAGCCAAAGAAGGCCTCGGCCATGAGCAGCAGGTAGATAAACATGCCGAACACCCACAGCAGTTCGCGTGGCTTGCGATGAGAACCGTACAGCAGGCTGCGGAACATGTGCAGGTAAATCAGGATGAAGAAGAATGATGCGCCGGTAGAGTGCATGTAGCGAATCAACCAGCCCCAGTCGACATCCCGCATGATGTATTCCACCGAAGCGAAAGCTTCTTCGGCGGATGGCTTGTAATGCATGGTCAGGAAAATGCCGGACAGGATCTGGATCACCAGAACCATCAGGGCCAGTGAACCCATGTAATACCAGAAGTTGAAGTTCTTCGGCGCATAATACTTGGCCAGATGCGCATTCCAGAAATCGACGACGGGCAGACGCTTGTCTACCCACTCGAGCAGCCCGTTGGCCGCCTGGCTCATGGTACCGCCTTGCTTGCTCATCAGACCATTCCCCCTGGGTTGACCCCGATCACGAGGGTGAAATCATCGAGAAAGGTGTACGGCGGAATCCGCAGGTTGCTCGGCGCCGGAACCCCTTTGTACACGCGCCCGGCCAGGTCGAACTTCGACTTGTGGCACGGACAATAGAAGCCACCTTTCCAGTTCTCATCGAACGGTTGCGGCCCGACCTGGGGAATCAATTGCGGGATACAACCCAGGTGCGTGCAGTGCATGTTGATCACCAGATATTCCGGGCGCAGGGCACGGGCCTCGGTGTCGATATATTTTGGCTGCTCTGCATCAGTTGACTGCGGATCGCGTAACTCCGGAGTCACCTGCGGCAGTTCATTCAGCATGTCCTCGGAGCGGCGCAGCACCCCGACCGTCTGTCCGCGCCACTGAACCTTGAGCAATTGCCCCGGCTTGAGCTTGGAAACATTGACCTCCACAGGCGCCCCTACGGCCTGTGCGCGCGCGCTGGGTACCCAGGATTTAATGAATGGAACGGCCGCAAAACCGACCCCAACGGCACCCATCGCGGATGTCGTGGCGATCAGAAACCGGCGCCGCTCCTTGTTCACGCCATCAGCTGACATGCATTACTCCAGTTGATTTTTTGCCCCGAGGGCCAGGTAAAAGTATGGCTTTCGCCGCTTGTCCGCCTGATTTCCGGGTCCGCAGCCGGACCGGACAAGAGCAATCCGACATTTTATCCGAAACGGGTACGACTAGACAATGCATTGGGCCGGATGGCATAGGGTCAAACGCGCTGATTGCGTTAGAATTGTCGTATCGGGACGTCCAGTTACCCACCAAGGCCACCAGAATCCAGACATGACGCGGGCAAGACCCATAATGCTTTTCCTGATGCGATCCGTGACCGCCGGGTTGGCCATTGCATTCCTGGTCCTGTACGTCTGGCCCTCGCTGCGCGACGACCGCACACGGGAGGGGAACGCCCATGACGAAAGGCTGCCAGCCGCCCCGGCTTCCTATGCTGACGCGGTCGATCGGGCCGCACCTTCGGTAGTAAGCATCTATACGCAACGGGTCGAATACCAGCAGGTCAGCCCGCAACTGCAGCGCATCCTGGGCAATGCCTACGTTGCCCGTTCAAGGCAAGACATGGGCTCGGGCGTGCTGGTCAGTGCGGACGGTTATATCCTCACCAATAATCACGTGATCAGCCAGGTGCGCGATATACAGATCGCCCTTTGGGACGGGCGCTTTGCACCGGCCCAGGTGGTGGGCTCGGATCCGGAAACCGACCTGGCAGTCCTGAAAATCGAATTGGATGGTTTGCCCGCAGCCCCGCTCGCTCGGGACACCAGGATTCGTGTGGGCGATGTGGTTCTGGCTATTGGCAACGCGCTGGGCCTGAGCCACACGGTGACCATGGGCATCGTCAGCGCGACCGGCCGCAATGACCTGCGGGCCGTACTTTATGAGGATTTTATCCAGACCGACGCAGCCATCAATGCCGGCAATAGCGGTGGCGCGCTGGTGAACGCCAGCGGTGAAGTCATCGGCATCAACACGCGCAACCTGGGACGGGCCCAGGGTGGCCAGAACATTGGCTTCGCCATCCCCATCGGCCTCGCCAGCGACGTCATGGAACAGATCATCGAGTATGGGTCGGTCCGGCGCGGCTGGCTGGGAGCGCAATTCAGTGATCTGCCGCTGTCTTTGCAGGCTGACGGTAGTTCAATCCGACGCGGCACCCAGGTCAGGGACGTCACCACCGGCGGACCAGCATGGAATGCAGGCATTCGGGCAGGTGACATTCTGCTGGCTGTAGACGGCGTGGTTATCGACGATGCACGGGCCTTTCTGCTGGCCATCGCCCAACTCGCCCCCGGCACGCAGGTCGAACTGGAAGTGCTGCGAAATCAACAGCAGTTCTCCACCTACGCAACGCTGATCCAGCAACCGCCGCTGCGCTGAATGTGATGACGGATTACGGGTGACGCAGGGGCTCCCGCTGCTAGGCTTTTGGCAGCGTAACCCCGGTCTGGCCCTGGTACTTGCCCGCCCGATCCTTGTAGGAGGTTTCGCAAACCTCATCGGATTCAAAGAACAGGAATTGCGCCACACCCTCATTGGCATAAATGCGCGCGGGCAACGGTGTGGTATTGGAAAACTCCAGCGTGACGTGCCCTTCCCACTCAGGCTCCAGCGGCGTCACGTTAACGATGATGCCGCAGCGCGCATAGGTGGACTTGCCCAGGCAGATCGTCAGCACGTTGCGCGGTATGCGGAAATATTCGACCGTGTGCGCCAGCGCGAATGAATTGGGCGGAATGATGCAGACTTCACCGGTGAAGTTGACAAAGCTGCTGTCGCAGAAGTTCTTTGGATCGACGACGGCGGAATTGATGTTGGTGAATATCTTGAAATCCGCGGCACATCGAACGTCGTACCCATAACTCGAAGTGCCGTAAGAGATCGACTTTTCGCCATTGGGCGTCTGCCGGACCTGGCCGGGCTCGAACGGCTCGATCATGCCGTCCGTTTCGGCCATGCGCCGGATCCAGCGATCGGATTTGATACTCATGGTCTACGGCCCCGTTCAGGTGTTCTGCACCTGGATCTTGGGCAGATCCAGCTTCAGGTTGCGCGGTTGCTGCGACAGCACCCCTGACGTGCGCCGTGCAAACTCCAGGTAGGCTGCGGCAATGGGTGAATCGGGGTCCGCAGCAACGATTGGATTGCCATTGTCCAGGCCCTCCCTGATCTCGATGGCCAGAGGCAACTGTCCCAGCAAGGGAATGTCATATTGCTCCGCCATGGCCGCGCCACCCCCACTGCCAAAGATGGCCTCCTGATGCCCGCAGTTGCTGCAAATGTGGGTGCTCATGTTCTCGACCACGCCCAGCACCGGCACCTCGACCTTGCGGAACATCTGCAGCGCCTTGCGCGCATCCAGCAATGCGATGTCCTGGGGCGTGGTCACGATCACTGCACCGGCAACGGGTACATTCTGTGCGAGCGTCAGTTGGATATCACCGGTTCCCGGCGGCAGATCGATGACCAGGTAGTCGAGATTTTCCCAGTTGGTCTCGTTCAGCAGCTGCTGCAAGGCGGAAGTCACCATTGGCCCACGCCAGATCATCGGCGTTTCCTCATCGATCAAAAATCCGATCGACATCAATTGCAAGCCATGCGCCCGTTTCGGGGTGATGCGCTTGCCATCGGTGTCCGGCTGGCCCGACGCGCCCAGCATCCGGGGAATACTCGGCCCATAGATATCGGCGTCGAGAATGCCGACGCTGGCGCCATCGCGCTGCAGGCTCAGCGCGAGGTTGACAGCCGTGCTGGATTTTCCCACTCCGCCCTTACCGGAGGCCACCGCGATGATGTTGCGAATCGGGGCCAACGGCGTGAGTTCACCCTGCACTTTGTGAGACAACACCTTCCAGTCGACCTTGACCGAAGCCTTTGCAATACCCGGAACCGACTCCAGCTTGCCCTGTACGTGGGCGGCCATGCCTTCGCATAATCCTGCAGCGGGGTAACCCAATCGCAGTTCCACTGCCACCTGACCATCCTCGGTGCGAATGTCGCGCACGCAACCCCCGCTGACGAGGTCAACGTCGGTGTTGTAATCGATGATCCGGGCCAATTGTGCTTCCACCGCTTCTCGGGATATTTGCTCCACGCTCGCCTTGCCTCCTGCTTGTGCCTGCATTAAACGGCGCATTGTACCAATTCCAGGGCCGGGGAAAGACTGGAAAATCGCTCGGCATGACGCCCGCGGCTACAGCTTGGGCGGGTGTCGTGCGATAATTCCACACTTGTGCGTGCGATTGGCACCCAGACTGCCCGGCCAGCGAAACCATGACAGAAAAGCAAAGAAAAATTCTTCTCACCAGCGCTCTGCCCTACGCCAACGGCGCCATCCATATAGGGCACATGCTGGAATTCATCCAGACCGATATCTGGGCACGCTTCCAGCGCGCGCAGGGACACGAGTGCTACTTTGCCTGGGCGGATGACGCTCACGGCACACCCATCATGCTGAGCGCGCAGCAGGCCGGAATCAGTCCCCAGGAACTGATCGACCAGATGAACGAAGAACACCAGAGCGATTTTCGTGACTTCGGCCTCAGCTACGACAACTATTCCTCGACCCACAGCCCGGCCAACCGGGAACTGGTCGAAGCCATCTATCTGCAACTGCGCGAGGGTGGCTATATCGATAAGAAAACCATCTCGCAGTTCTACGACGAACAGGAAGGCATGTTTTTGCCTGACCGGTTTATCCGGGGCACTTGCCCCAAGTGCCGGACCGAGGACCAGTACGGCGACAGTTGCGAGGCCTGCGGCAGCACCTACGCTCCCACGGAACTCATCGAACCGCGCTCGGCGGTCTCCGGAACCGCGCCGGTCATGCGCGAGTCCGAGCACTTTTTTGTCCGCCTGGCCGATTTCCAGGACCGTCTGCACGCCTGGATCAACAACGGCCGCATGCAAAAGGAAGTCGTCAACAAGATCGACGAGTGGTTCACCGACGGACTGCGGGACTGGGACATCACCCGGGACGCGCCCTACTTCGGATTCGAAATACCGGGCACCACGGACAAGTTCTTTTACGTCTGGGTGGATGCGCCGGTAGGCTACATGGCCAGCTTCAGGGAGTTGTGCGAGAAGCGCGGCCTCGAATTCGATGACTGGTGGGGCCCGGAGTCTGAAGCCGAGGTCTACCATTTCATCGGCAAGGACATCATGTATTTTCACACGCTGTTCTGGCCAGCCATGCTCATGGGTGCGGGCTACCGGACGCCCACGGCCGTGTACGCTCACGGCTTCCTGACCGTCGACGGCACCAAGATGTCGAAGTCACGCGGAACCTTCATCATGGCCCGAACTTACCTGGACCATCTCAACCCGGATTATTTGCGGTACTACTTCTGCGCCAAGCTGGGGCCAGGGACCGGCGACATCGACCTGAACCTGGATGATTTCGTGCAGCGGGTCAATTCCGACCTGGTGGGCAAGGTGGTGAACATCGCCAGCAGATGCGCCGGTTTCATCCAGCGGTACTTCGAGGGAGCCCTGTCTGAAGAACTGCCAGAGCCGGAACTGTATGCGCGATTCGCAGCCGGCCGTGAGGGTATTGCCGCGGACTTCGAATCGCGCAATTACCAGGCCGCTATCCGCAGCATCATGGCCCTGGCGGATGAAGCCAACCGCTATATCGACGAACACAAGCCCTGGCAACTGATCAAGCAGGAGGGCATGGAAACCGAGGTCCAGGCCATCTGCACTCAGGGCATCAACCTGTTCCGCGTGCTGATCACCCTGCTGGCGCCGGCCATCCCCCATACGGCCCAAAAAGCGGCGGCATTCCTGGCCGCAGAAGTCGGACCATGGGCAGACCTCGATCACCCCCTGCTGGGCAGGGCCATCAATACCTTCGAGCCGCTGATGGCGCGCGTCGACCCCGTCAAAGTGGACGCCATGATCGAAGCATCACGAGAATCCCTCAAGCCCAGCGGGCAAGAAACTCCGGCGCCGCTGGATCTGGCCGATGAAATCGGGATCGAGGATTTTCTCAAGGTCGACTTGCGCATCGCCCGCATCCTCAGCGCCGAGGCAATCCCCGAAGCCGACAAGCTGTTGAAGCTCACACTGGATCTCGGCCAGGAGACACGAACGGTCTTTGCCGGCATCAAGTCCGCCTACGACCCCGATCAACTGTCTGGACGACTGACCGTCATGGTTGCCAATCTCAAGCCGCGCAAAATGCGCTTTGGCGTATCCGAGGGCATGGTGCTGGCGGCAGGGCCTGGCGGCACCGAACTGTACCTGCTCAGCCCCGACGATGGGGCCATCCCGGGTACCCGGGTCACCTGAACCCACTGCGTTTCCGGCGATGACCGAACACCTGCTGATTCTGGTCAGTACCGTGCTGGCGAACAACTTCGTCCTGGTGCGGTTCCTGGGTTTGTGCCCCTTTATGGGGGTCTCCAACAAGCTGGAGGGCGCCATCGGCATGGCCGTGGCGACCGGCTTCGTCCTGACCCTTTCCTCCGTCTCCAGCTACCTGCTGCACCAGTACCTGCTGGTGCCGTTGGGCCTGGAGTACCTGGCCACCCTGAGTTTTATCCTGGTCATCGCTGTGGTCGTGCAACTCACCGAGATGGTCATGCGGAAAACCAGCCCCCTGCTGTATCGCATCCTCGGCATTTTCCTGCCGCTGATTACCAGCAATTGCGCGGTACTGGGCGTGGCGCTGCTGAACCTGCAGGAACAGCACAATCTGCTGGAGTCCGCCCTGTACGGATTCGGTGCGGCGGCCGGATTCGGGCTGGTATTGGTCATGTTTGCCGCCATGCGCGAACGACTGGCTTTCGCCGATGTGCCCGTGCACTTTCGGGGCGCATCGATCGGACTCGTGACTGCCGGCCTCATGGCTTTGGCATTCATGGGTTTCAACGGGTTGGCGAATCTTTGAGATGCTGATCGCCGTCATCACACTGCTGGTGCTTGGGCTACTTTTCGGCCTCGGCCTCGGCTGGGCATCGATCCGTTACCGGGTGGAATCCGATCCGGTGGTGGACCAGATCGACGCCATCCTGCCCCAAACCCAGTGCGGGCAGTGCGGATTTCCCGGCTGCCGGCCTTATGCCGAGGCCATCGCAGGCGACGAGGCGGATATCAACCAGTGCCCGCCGGGCGGTGAAGCGGGAATTCGGGCCTTGGCGGACCTGTTGGGCCGTGAAGCGAAACCGCTGAACCCGGAGAACGGGGCAGAAAAACCACGCACCGTCGCGGTCATTGACGAAGTCACCTGCATCGGTTGCACGCTCTGCATCCAGGCCTGCCCGGTCGATGCGATTGTCGGCGCCAGCAAGCAGATGCACACCGTGATTGCGTCGGAGTGCACAGGCTGCGACCTGTGCCTCCCACCCTGCCCGGTCGATTGCATTGTCATGATCGTACCGGAGCCCGACCCCGCTGCTGCATGGGTCTGGCCGAAACCGCGCACGGCTGCGGGCGGGGGTGTTCAATGAACGACCGCCACACCCCCGTCATTGGCGCTTCCAGCAAGCTCCACCGGTTTCGCGGAGGCCTGCGCCTGCGCCACCACAAACGTCTGTCGTGCGGCCGGCCGGTAGAGCGCCCACCTTTGCCAGAAACTCTGGTCATCCCCCTGCAGCAGCACCTCGGACGGCCGGCCGAAGCCAGGGCTCAGGTCGGCGACCGGATTCTCAAGGGACAAGCGCTGGGCGACATCGACTGCAATGGCGGGGTCAATGTGCACGCGTCTACCTCCGGCACGGTGGTGGCAGTCGAAACACGACCGATGGGGCACGCATCCGGACGTGCCGGGTTGTGCGTCGTCTTGCAACCGGACGGTGAAGACCGCTGGTGTGAACTGCAGCCGCTGCCAGGCTGGCGGGACATGAGCCCCGGGCAACTGGCGGAGGCTATCTGCGCTGCCGGGATCGTCGGCCTGGGCGGCGCCGTATTCCCCACGCACCGCAAGGCCGTGCTCGGGCACCGCAAGGGTATTGAAACGTTGATCCTCAACGGCGCGGAATGCGAGCCGTACATCAGCTGCGACGAAATGCTGATGCGAGAACAGCCGGACAAAATCATAGCCGGCGCAATGATCCTCAGTCACGCGACCGGAGCTTCCCGGATCATCATCGCTATCGAAGACCAGATGGGCGCAGTACACCAGGCGCTGAAGGGCGCGATCGAGGCGGCTGGAGCGCAAACCATCGAACTGGTTCGGGTGCCGGCCATCTACCCGGAAGGGGGTGAACGGCAGTTGATCCAGGTGCTGACCGGCCATGAAGTGCCGTCAGGCGGCCTGCCCTCTGACCTCGGCCTGCTGGTCCAGAACGTGGGAACGGCCGCTGCCGTGGCCCAGGCCATTCTCGAGGGCCGGCCCCTGGTTGAGCGTTATGTCACTGTGACGGGCAATGGCATCCACGAACCGCGCAACCTGCTGGCACTGATCGGAACACCCGTATCCCACCTGATTCATCAGTGTGGCGGCTATCAAGCCGGGGCCGGGCGCCTGGTCGTCGGCGGGCCCATGATGGGTTTCGCCCTGCGCTCTGACATTGAACCGGTGGTGAAAGCCACCAACTGCGTATTGGTGCTTTCAGAGCAGGATGTCGTTGCTCCCCAACCGGAAATGCCCTGCATTCGCTGCGGCGAATGTGCCCGGGTCTGCCCCGCTGGCCTCTTACCGCAACAACTGCAATGGCAGGTTCGCACCGGGCAGTGGGATGATGCCACCCGGTTCGGGCTGAGAGAATGCATCGAGTGTGGCTGTTGCGATTACGTCTGCCCCAGCCATATTCCGCTGGCCCAGTGGTTCCGTCATGGCAAAGGCCAACTGCGCGCACAGGCGCGTGAAAAAGCCACAGCCGACAAGGCACGGTTGCGCCATGAGGCGCGGGAAACCCGGCTGGAACGGCAAAAGCGCGAAAAGCGGGAACGCCTCGCCGCCAAGAAGCGGGCGCTGCGTGAACGATCGGCGGCACCTGAGCCAGCCACCACCCCGGAACCCCCGAGATCGGAGCCGGGCGTATGAAGCCGAGAGCCTGGACCACGGGTGGGGCCCCACATGTCGCGGCCAGCGTGACGGTCAGCCGGGTCATGCGGCAAGTCCTCTATGCCCTGCTTCCCGGTGTCATCCTGCACGCGTGGTTTTTCGGCCCAGGCATCTGGGTCCAGATCTGCCTGGCTACCCTGTTCGGACTTGGCTTCGAAGCCCTGATGCTGAAGCTTCGCGGACACGACCTGCGCCTGTTCCTGGGCGACTATTCCGTCGTGGTTACCGCCGTCCTGTTCGCCTTGTGTATTCCACCGACCGCACCCTGGTGGATCAGCCTGGTTGCCATGCTGTTCGCCGTAGTCATCGCCAAACACCTCTATGGCGGCCTGGGACAAAACGTCTTCAATCCCGCCATGGTGGGTTATGTGGTGGTGCTGATCAGCTTTCCGCAAGCCATGACACGCTGGTTGACGCCGGAACCCTTGAGCGCACAAGGCCTTGGCCTGAAGGAAACGCTGACCGTCATTTTCAGCGGAGAATTGCCCATCAGGATGGACTGGGACAGCGTCACCCAGGCCACCCCTCTGGACGCAATCAAGACCGGTCTCCACTCTGGCCATTTGCTCACCGACATTACGCAAGGCCCGGTTTTCGGCAGCTGGGGCGGCCTCGGCTGGGAGTGGGTGGCGGCCGCTTTTGCAGTGGGCGGGGTTTATCTGCTGGCCCGTCGGGTGATCTCTTGGCAGGTTCCCGCGGCGATGCTGGGGACCGTGATACTGGCCAGCCTGGTCCCATGGATGCTGGACCCGGCCAGTCACGCCGCACCCTCGCAACACCTGTTCTCAGGCGCGTTGATGCTTGGAGCGTTCTTTATTGCCACCGACCCGGTCTCTGGCTGTACCAGCAACCTGGGCCGGCTTTGGTTCGGCGTCGGTGTCGGGCTGATCACGCTGGTGATTCGCCGTTGGGGCGGATACCCCGACGGCGTGGCTTTCGCCGTCCTGTTGATGAACATGGCGGCGCCCCTGATCGATCGCTACACGCGGCCCCGGGTGTACGGAACGTGAGCAAAGCGGCAAACAGTGCATTTCGACCGGCGCTCGGCAGCGCTGGGCTGCTGGGGCTGGTGGCCGTCATCGGCACGGCTCTGCTGGCCGGCGTATTCCACCTGACCCGCGACCGGATTGCCGAACAGGAACGCCTGACGGTGCTGCGCCAACTGAACCAGGTTCTGCCCGCGGTCGTGTACGACAACGCCCTGTATGACGACTCGATACTCGTCACCGATACCGAGTTTTTCCACCACCGGGATCCGGTCCGGGTTTACCGCGCCCGCCGGCAGGGAGCGCCTGCGGCGATCGTGATGAGCCACGTCGCACCCGACGGCTACAACGGTGCCATTCGACTACTGACGGCGATTCGATTCGACGGGACAATCAGCGGTGTGCGTGTTGTCGCACACCGGGAAACACCGGGACTGGGCGACCCCGTAGAGATCGAACGCAGCGACTGGATACGGGCCTTCGAGCAATGCTCGCTCGAAAACCCAGACGCCTCCGGCTGGGCGGTCAAGCGCGACGGCGGGGTATTCGACCAGTTCACCGGCGCTACCATCACACCAAGGGCGGTCGTCCAGGCAGTCCACAAGGCCCTGGAGTACCATCAGTCGCACAAGCTCGAGTTGTATCAGACCCCGGGAGAGCCCTCATCCAATGAGTGAACCCAAGCCGTTGCGTCAAGTATTCCTGGAAGGCGTCTGGCATCAGAACACCGGACTGGTCGTCCTGCTCGGCCTGTGTCCCTTGCTGGCTGTTACCGGCACCGTGGTCAACGGGCTGGGACTGGGGCTGGCAACCACGCTGACCCTGGTCGCTTCCAACCTCTCTGTCTCCCTGCTACGCGGGCTGCTGCGCCCCGAAATCCGCATCCCCGCTTTCGTGCTCATCATTGCTTCAGTGGTCACGGTGATCGAATTGCTGATGCAGGCCTTTCTGCACGACCTGTTCCGGGTCCTGGGCATTTTCATCCCGCTTATTGTGACCAACTGCGCCATCATCGGGCGGGCCGAGGCCTTCGCTTCACGCAACCGCCCGATCGCCGCAGCTGTTGACGGCCTCG
Source organism: Chromatiales bacterium (assembly GCA_024640045.1). Taxonomy (GTDB): domain Bacteria; phylum Pseudomonadota; class Gammaproteobacteria; order Xanthomonadales; family SZUA-36; genus WTJD01. The sequence goes on from JAHEFS010000004.1 coordinate 44,958, forward strand.
CCACCGGGCTGGGCTTCTGCGTTACCCTGGTGCTGCTGGGTGCCATGCGGGAAGTGCTGGGCCGGGGCACATTGCTGTCACAGGCCCAACTCATGTTAGGTGAAATCGGCCATTCGCTGGAGCTGGTGGTGTTTCCAGACTACCCGGGGTTTCTGCTGGCCATTCTCCCGCCCGGCGCCTTCATCGCGCTCGGAGTACTGGTCGCTGGGCGCAACTGGCTCGAAGCTCGCCGAAGCCAAAAGCAGCCCGTCCCGGCAGGGGCAATCGAAACGGCATGAAAATCGCCGACCGGCAAGAGTTTTTTCACCGCTTGCGGGAAAACAATCCGAGTCCCACGACCGAGCTGGAATATCGAACACCGTTCGAACTTCTGGTAGCGGTGATTCTGTCTGCCCAGGCTACAGACGTCGGCGTCAACAAGGCGACGCGGCGCCTTTACCCGGTCGCCAACACCCCTGCCGCAATCCTGGAACTGGGCGAGGAGAAACTGCGCGGTTACGTGCGCACGATCGGGCTCTTCAACACCAAGGCAGCCAACATCATCAAGACCTGCCAGATACTGGAAGAGCAACACGGCGGTGAAGTCCCACGTGACCGGGCGGCCCTGGAAGCCTTGCCTGGCGTCGGCCGCAAGACCGCCAATGTCGTTCTTAACACGGCGTTCGGCGAGCCAACCATCGCTGTTGACACGCATATTTTCCGTGTTTCCAACCGAACCGGGCTGGCGCCCGGGAAAACCCCGCTCGCGGTCGAAAAGAAGCTTCTGAGCAACGTGCCGCCGGAATTCCGGCAAGACGCCCATCACTGGTTGATCCTGCACGGGCGCTATGTCTGCACTGCCCGCAATCCGAAGTGCGAAGAGTGCATTGTGCGCGATTTATGCCGAACGGGCCGCAAGGCGCGCTGAGCCCGCCTTGTGCCGGTCAAGCCGGTAAATTCACCGAGGTCTGTAATCAACACCAGCCGTTCCCGGTCTATGACTGCACGATGCACCAAAAACCGGTCGTGCTGGGTTTTTGCGGCATCGGACGTTAGACTCTGGCACCCGGCCCTGCCTGAAATGAGAGTCCAGGCATTCCGGGAACATAGAAGTCTAGACACAATCGGGCGTTGATTGCGCCGCAATCCCGAGACGGGTTTTGACCCGGCTTGAATACTTTGAATCTGGAGGTTCCATCCAATGGCTAAGAAACCGAATTTCGTCAAACCCGTCGCTGCCGCTATCGGCGTCGCTTTCGTCTCGTCCCTGGCAGTATCAGCAACCGCGGTCGCCGATGACAATCCATTCAGTGCTGCCGACCTGGAGACTGGTTACATGCTGGCCGCGCACCACGAAAATGGTGAGGAAGACAAGGGCGAAGAAGGCAAATGCGGTGAAGACAAGGGTGAAGAGGGCAAGTGTGGCGAAGGTAAGTGCGGTGAAAACAAGGGTGAAGAAGGCAAGTGCGGTGAAGGTAAATGCGGTGAAGGCAAATGCGGCGAAGAGTCCGATGATGACAGCAAGGGTGAAGAGGGCAAGTGCGGCGAAGGCAAGTGCGGTGAAGGCAAATGCGGCGAAGACAAGAGTGATGATGACAAAGGCGAAGAAGGCACCTGCGGCAGCGTCTGAACAGCGTCTGAGCCCTGACTTGAGACGAGCAAGCTTGTGAACCACCGAGTCTTCCCGGTATCGGGAGCCGGACTCGGCCTGCGGCGGGCCCTGTTGGGCCCGCTCCAGGACGAGGATCTGACCCCGATTGATTTCATGGAGGTCGCGCCGGACAACTGGATCGGTGTGGGCGGAAGACTGGGCCGGTCGTTGCGCCAGTATACGGAACGCATGCCCTTCGTCTGCCATGGCCTTTCCTTGTCACTGGGCGGTCCCGAACCGCTCGATGAAACATTCATCCGTCGCATTCGCCGTTTCCTGGACGGCCATCGCGTCCGGATGTATACCGAACACCTGAGCTACTGCACGGATGGCGGCCACCTGTACGACCTGATGCCGATACCGTTCACCGAAGAGGCTGTGTATTACGTGGCAGAGCGCATTCGGCGAGCCCAGGATTTGCTCGACAGACGCATCGGCATCGAAAACGTGTCCTATTACGCAGCCCCCGGGGCGGAATTGAGCGAGATCGAGTTTATCAACGCCGTGCTGCACGAAGCTGACTGCGATTTGCTGCTCGACGTCAACAATATTTTCGTCAACAGCGTCAATCATGGATATGACGCCCTGGAATTTCTCGCCGGACTGCCGGGCGAACGAATCTGCTACGGCCACATCGCCGGACACTACAATGAAGCTGAAGACCTGATCGTCGATACCCACGGTTCCGCGGTAATACCCGATGTCTGGGTTCTGCTGGAACGGGCCTACGAACTGTTCGGCGTTTTTCCGACCCTGCTGGAACGGGATTTCAATTTCCCACCGATTCCAGAACTGCTGGCGGAAGTCAGCCGTATCCATGAAATCCAGCACCGCTGGGCCAGCCATGAACCAAAAGCCGCCGAAAAGCATCGCGCCTGAGCGGCTACGCCGCACCCAGGAGGAATTTGCCGCGCACCTGCGCAATCCTGACCGGAACGCGCCCCCTGCGGGCATCGAAGCCCGGCGCCTCGAGATCTATCGCGGCCTGTTTTTTCGTAATATTCGCAGCTTCCTTTCCAACAATTTCCCAGTGCTGAGAAAGCTGCATACCGACCAGGCATGGGATTCGATGGTGCGGGATTTCTACGACCGTCATCGCTCTACCACCCCCTTGTTCCCCGAGATTCCACGCGAATTCCTGAAGTACCTGCAGGAAGAACGCCAAAGCGAGCAAGCGGACCTGCCCTTCATGCTGGAACTGGCTCACTACGAATGGGTAGAGCTGGCGCTCTCGCTGGATGAACGCGAAATCGGTGACGTGCCGGTAGACCCTGACGGAGATTTGCTGGAGGGGACCCCGGTTCTTTCTCCGGTGGCCTGGCCGCTGAGTTATCGATTTCCCGTGCACCGGATCAGCCCCGACTATCAACCTCCGGAAGCTCCCGCAGAAGCGACCCACCTGCTGGTCTACCGCAACCGGCAGGACCAGGTAAAGTTCATGCAACTCAACGCGGTTTCGACACTCCTGATCCAGGCTTTGAAAGATTCCAGTGAATCCAGCGGTCTGGATATGCTGAAGCGGATCGCGCGCACGCTCGATCATCCCAGCCCAGAGGTGGTCATTGCCGGAGGCCGGCAATTACTGGAAGACCTTAAAGTCCGCGACGTCATCCTGGGAACGCGCCCCGCTTCGGTTGATTCGAAAGGTTGAGAGGAACACCGAGGCACATGCTGAATATTTATGACGCCACCACCTTGCGTCTGCGCGCCGTCGGGGAGTACGTCTGGCCCCTGGCACTGCGGCTGATCCTGTTCTGGGAATTCTGGGAAGCGGGCAGCAAGAAGTGGCGGGGCGAAAACTGGTTTGGTGACATCCCGTGGGCAGATTGGCAAAAGGGCTTTCCCTGGCCTTTTGATGTGCTGCCCATCGGCCTCAACTGGACGTTGGCGACCTGGGCTGAAATGCTGTTTGCCCTCGCCTTGCTGCTGGGCCTGTTCACTCGATTTGCCGCCATTTCACTGATTGTGATCACAATGGTGGCCACCGCCGCAGTCCATTGGCCGGCGGAATGGTCCGATCTTTCCGGGCTCTGGGAAGGCTACGTGATCACCTCGAAGGGCGCAGGAAACTTCAAGCTTCCACTGCTTTTCCTGATTATGCTGCTGCCGCTGGTCTTTCATGGCGGCGGACGATTGAGCCTGGATCAGGCGCTGCTGAGGCTGCGTCAGCGCAACCACCCGCGCGACGCGTTACCGGGCGATGCCCTGGGCGTCGTGCTGGCGCTCGGAATATTGGGCTTATCAGCTGTCTGGGTCGAGCCCGCCTGGGGCGCGGCGTTCTTCCTTGCCGCCGGCGTGGCCGCCACACGAATCAGGGTGACTCGATAAAGGGCCAACCTGCGGGTTCCAGCCGATAACCCTGCTGCCGCAGCAGTTCGAGCAGGCCCGACTCTCCGGGCAAATGCAGCGCGCCAACCGCAATGAAGGCACCCCCTTGACCCAGCAAAGGCAGCATGTTTTCCAGCATGTGGCGATTCCGCGCTTCGATTCCTTCCCTTAGGAACCGGTCCCGGACTGATGCCTCCAGGTCTTCCAGGGACGCCAACGCCTGCTTGAACAACTCACCGAGATCGTTGGCCAGGTAGACCGCAATCATTTCGTCGTGCACCTGCTGAACACGGGGCGACTCGGCGATCGCATGGTCCAGCAGGGCGAGTTGCTGTTGCGGGCTCATCCCCTCCAGAAAGGCCAACTGCTCATCCAGGGTTTCCAGCCCAACCACCTTCACCCCCCGCCCGGAAGCGCGGAGCGAAAGCGCGAAATCCATGAACAGGCCCGTTTGTGCCGGCGGCACGCTCAGGGTCAGCATGGCGGCCCAGGGTTGCATGCGATCAACCTGCGCAGGCGTCACACCGTACCTGCCGAGCGCCCGTTGGAGCGCATCCAGGCGCTGTGGACCGACGATGGTCTCCAGGCTGGACTCCGGTGGTAACTGCATGCGTTCGGCCAGCGCAGCCAGGTTGGTCAAATCGGGCACCAATTCCATGGCAAACACCTGGCTGGCGCCCAAGGCCTCAAGCAACGGGCCGGCGAAATCCAGGACCCGGGGATCTTCGCTGTGAATGGTTCCGATGAGATGCCCACGCTGTCCTTGTGAATCGTTGACAGACCAGAACAGCGGGTTTTCATCCGCCTTGACGGCGAAAGACACGACGAGGATGCATAGCACAGCAAAACGACGACGGGTTGCGCTGAATGTCCGGCCATGCACCATGGCAATTTGTGCCTTATTCACTTATTCTCCGTGCCTGCTCATCCCGCCGAAGGCCCACAGTATATGCCATCCATCGCCGACCGCTTCCGGGGCTTCCTCCCCGTCGTCCTTGACCTCGAGACCGGCGGTTTCAACCCGCGCACCGACGCTCTGCTGGAAATTGCCATATGCCTGCTGAAGATGGACGATTTCGGGCGATTGCAGATCGCAGAAACCGTCAGCGTGGACGTCGAGCCTTTCGATGGCGCGTTGATCGACCCCAGGTCACTGGATTTTACCGGCATTGACCTCGAGGACCCCGAGCGAAACCCGTTGAAGGAAGCCGAAGCACTGCGCCAGCTTTGCCTGCCCGTGCGCAAGGAAGTGAAAGCGACCGGCTGCCAACGCGCCATCCTGGTAGCGCATAACCCGATTTTCGACCTGGGTTTCATGAATGCCATGATCGAACGGACCGGTTACAAGCGCAGTCCATTTCATCCTTTCAGCTCGTTCGACACGGCCACCCTGGGCGGCCTGGTATTTGGCCAAACGGTTCTGGCACGCGCTGCCCAGGCTGCCGGACTGGAATGGAACGAGGCCTCGGCTCATTCGGCAGCCTACGACGCCAGGAAAACTGCCGAACTATTTTGCGCCGTCGTCAATCGTTGGAAAATTCTCACGGGAATGTGAATCAGATCGCGCCGTAACCGCCTCCGCCCGGGGTTTCAATTTCCAACAATTGTCCAGCCCTGACCCGGCACTGGACTTTCCCCCCCAGGTCGGAACCGTCGAGCCGGTTATCGCCCGCCTGCCCCGCTTCGCCACCCGCCATGCCCCATGGCCCATGACGGCGCCGCTCGCTGAGCAGCGTGAGATCTGCATCGGCGAGAAACCGGTAGGTTCTCACGACACCATCACCACCAGTGAAACGCCCCGCCCCCCCGGACCCGGCCCGCAACGAATAGCGCTCCACCCTGAGCGGATAATGCCGCTCGAGAACCTCCACGGGTGTGTTGAGTGTATTGGTCATATGGCTGTGCCGCGCGGAACGCCCGGCGGCGAGCAGGCTGGCGCCGTGGCCACCTGCCAGGGTTTCGTAGTAGTCCCAACCACGAGTACCGCGGGAACCCATGGCGATGTTATTCATGGTGCCCTGAGCCGCCGCAGGTATGCGGTCCGGGACCGCTTGCGCGAGTGCCCCGCACACCACATCCACGATCCGCGTGCTGGTCTCGACATTACCCGCCGCCACCGCGGCCGGCGATCGGGCATTCACCAGGCTACCTTCGGGCGCCGTGAGTTCGATATGCTCCATGGCGCCATGACAGGCTGGCACGTGGGCGGGCATCAGGCAGCGAAATACATAGATAACGGCCGCAGCCGTCACGGGCATCGGGCAGTTCAGATTGCCTGGCACCTGCGCTGCGGTACCTGAAAAATCCACCTGCACCCGACCATCCCCAATGTCCAGAGTGGCGCTAATAGGGATATCCTCCAGGCCCTGCCCGTCGTCGTCCAACACGTCCGTGAAGCGATATCGCCCCGCGGGCAGTTCCGCAAGGCTCGCGCGTGCCAGGCGACGGGCGTAAGACTGCAGACTGGCGCAGGCTTGTGCGAAACCGGCGGAGCCCAGGGATTCCGCCAGTACCCGCAACCGCCGTTCTGCCAGGCGGTTGGCCGCGACCTGGGCGCTGAAATCCCCGAAAGAAGCCGCCTGATCCTGCAATCGTGCCAGGATGGGGTTGAGCACGTCACGCTGCCACGATCCCTGGCGCATGATCTTCACTGGTGAAATCAGAATTCCCTCTTCTGCCAGGTCACGGCTGAGCGGCATGGAGCCCGGAGCGTCGGCCCCGATATCTGCATGGTGCGCGCGGTTGGCGCTGAAACCGGCCAACTCGCCGGAGGCGAAAACCGGCGCAATGAACGTGACGTCGGGCAGATGCGTACCACCTTGATAGGGGTCATTGAGTACGACCATGTCTCCGGGAGCCCAATCCATGGCCTCCACCAGGCCACCCATGGCATAGGCCATGCTGCCCAGATGCACGGGAATGTGAGTCGCTTGCCCCAGCAGTCTCCCGCGCGGGTCGAACAGAGCGCAGGAGTAATCGAGTCGATCCCGGATGTTGGGCGAGAACGCCGCCCGCCCGAGCATCGCGCCCGCCTCCTCGCAAATCGCTGCGATTCGGCTGTCGAACAGGCTAAGCTCTACGCCATTCAAGCCTGGCGCGGATCCGGATTGGCCAACACCGCAGCCCGGCGCGATTCACGCTGACCCTCCAGTGCCCTGCGCACCTCCGGGTACTTGATGGCGAGGATCGCCGCGGCCAGGAAAGCGGCGTTGGTGGCGCCGGCTTTGCCCACTGCCAGCGTGCCCACGGGAATGCCCGGCGGCATCTGGACGATGGAAAGCAGTGCATCCATGCCGCTGAAGGCCGATGACAATATTGGCACACCCAGAACAGGTAGCAATGTTTTGGCCGCCAGCACGCCGGGCAACGCGGCTGCCATGCCGGCCCCGGCAATGATCACCTCGAGACCGCGCTCGGCAGCCGTCGTTGCGTATTCAAAAGCGACATCCGGAGTGCGGTGAGCCGAAATGACTCGCGTTTCGTTACCAATGTGCATCGCGTCCAGGGTGTCTGCAGCATTTTTCATCACGTCCCAGTCCGACTGGGAGCCCATGATGATGCCAACCAGGGGTTTATCGTTCACCGTATTACCTCTTTGGGAATGGTTCTCAGGAAGTATGTCATTGTACCAGTCGCCGTGATTACAAACTGGCGTGGCATTGCGTAAAATGCGGCCATCAGACCACGCTGGAAGCCGAAATGCCCATAGACGGAAAATTACTTGAAATTCTTTGCTGCCCGGTCAGCAAAATACCGCTCACGCAGCTGCAATCTGCGAAGCTCGAAAAGCTGAACGCGGCCATCTCGGCCGGCGGTATCAAGTTTATCGATGGCAAGCCTGTCGAGAGCCCACTGGCCGAAGCCCTGATCACCGAAGACAAAAAGGTGATTTACCCGATCGAGGACAATATCCCCATCCTTCTCGAGGACAAGGGAATCGGTACCACGCAATTGCAGGACTTCTGAAGAGGGGCCTCAGAGCAATTTGCCTGGATTGAGAATTCCACGGGGATCGAACACCCGTTTGATCCCGCGCATCAGTTCGATCTCAACATCTGAGCGTACGTACGGCAGGAATGGCGCTTTGAGCAGACCGATTCCATGCTCTGCGGATACGCTGCCGCCGAATTTCCGGGTCAGTTCATAAAGCTGGGCACTGGCCTGCTTGCAGGTGCGCTCAAAAACCGGTGTTTCAACGGTCTCCGGCTTGAGTATGTTCAGATGCAGATTGCCGTCTCCCACGTGCCCGTACCAAAGGACCGTGGCTTCGGGAAACAGCGCAGACACCCGCTGGTCCAACGCGAGCAGGAAATCCGGCATGGCGGACAGGCGTACGGACAAGTCATTCTTGTAGGGGATAAAAGGCGCCGCCGATTCTGAAATGGCTTCGCGATAAGCCCACAGACCCGCTGCCTGTGATTCACTCTGGCTAAGCACGCCGTCACGCACCCGGCCGCTGACACTGAGCGCCTCGAAGAGGGCCAGCGCGCGCTCTACCGCCGCCTCAGCCCCGGACTCCGGCGCATCAAATTCTACCAGCAGGTAGTACGGACAAGGGGTCTCCAACGGACGCGGCAAACCACGCGCAAGGCACACCAGTTCCAGGCAGGATTCTGAGAAAAACTCGCAGGCAGAAAGCGCCAGACCCTCCCGCAGCGCCCGCATGACTTCGGGAATCTGCGTCATTGACCCAACCCCCAGCAGCATGACCCGAGAGGGTGATGGCGCCGCAACCAGCGACAAAGTAGCTTCCACGATAATGCCGAGGGTACCCTCGCTGCCGATCATCAGGTGGCGCAGGTCATAACCGCTGGCGTTCTTGACCAGCCCGCGGTTCAGATCCAGCAATCGCCCCCGGCCATCGACCACCTTGAGGCCGGCCACCCGGTCTCGTGTGAGCCCGTAGCGCATCACCCGGATACCACCCGCGTTGGTGGCAATGTTGCCGCCGATCTGTGCACTGCCCTCCGACGCAAAGCTGACCGGATAGGCCAGGTCCAGTTCCCGCGCCCGTTGCTGGATTGCGCCCGTCACCACCCCGGCTTCGACTGTCAGCAGGCGATCGACCGGATCAAAGCCGATAATCCGACGCATCCGGTCCATGGCCACCACCACTTCACCATGGGCCGCCACGGCTCCGCCACTCAAACCAGTCCTGCCGCCGGATGGCACCAGCGCCACCCCGAGTTCAGCAGCCCGGGCGACCAGCGAACAGACCTGGTCCGTGTCTTTTGGAAAGGCCACGGCTGACGGTCTGGGCTCCCGAAACCGGGTCCAGTCCTGGCCATGACGCGCCAACAGATCCGGGGCGGTGGTCAATTCCAGTTCCGGGCAGGCCCGTTGCAAGGATTCGATTGTCTGCTGCGCCATGTTCGTGTGCCGCGTGGAGAGACAGGAAGGCCCGGGTGAAACCAACGTGAATCATCCGCGCTCTGCCCTATAATGATGCCGTTTAATGGCTCCGGGCGAAACCCATGTTGAAATTGCTGCTCCCCTTTCTATTTCTGGCTTCCCTGCCGGTCTTTGGCCAAGACGAAGCACCGAAACCGCCGAAGCTGTTCGAGGACGACTCCCTCATGGAAGTCACGCTGTCCGGACCCTGGCGCAAGATTATGCAAAACAAGGACAGCGAGGAGACTTTTCCGGGCAGCCTCACCTACAAGACGGTATCGGGCGACACCCGGACCATCGGAGTCGGACTCAAGACCCGTGGCCTGACCCGCCGGGACGTGATCTGCGACTTCCCGCCACTGAAAATCTATTTCGACAAGGACGAGAACAAGGGGACGGAATTCCGCGGACAGAAATCCCTCAAGCTGGTCAGTTACTGCCAGGCCGACAAGCGGTTCGTCCAATACAATGTCAAGGAGTACCTCGCGTATCGAGTCTACAACCTGGTCACGCCCTACAGTTTTCGCGTACGTCCATTGAACGTGACCTACCAGGAAACCGGCAGCAATCGCGGTATCGAGCGATTCAGCTTTCTGATCGAAGACATCGACGACGTGGCCAAACGCAACGAACTGAAGGAAGTGGGTATTGCAAGCCTCGATCCAGGGGAACTCGACCAGACAGAAATCGCGCGCTTCACGCTGTTTCAGTACCTGATCGCCAACCTCGACTGGGCCGCGACCGCGGCGCCAGGCGGTGAAGACTGCTGTCACAACGGCAAACTCATCGGCGAGAGCGATGATGCCAGGCCGGTCATTGCCATCCCCTACGACTTCGACTCTTCCGGCCTGGTCGATGCCCACTACGCGGCCCCTCCGGCCCAACTGGGTATGCGCAAGATCACCCAGCGCCTGTACCGCGGTTTTTGCGCCAATAACGACAGGGTCCCAGCTACGGTGCAGCAGTTCCGTGAACTGCAGCCGGCCATCATCGACCTGATCGAAAACCAGTCCTTTCTGGACGGGCGCAGCCGCAGCAACGCGATCAGGTTCGTTCAGTCTTTTTATTCAGGACTGAAATCTTCGGCAGACATCCAGGAAAAACTCATCGACAAATGTCGGGGCTGAGAATCTCGGCCTCCGGATCACGGAGTTCATCCTGCTCGCCCATGGGTTCCTCGCCCTCGCCTGGAACCGGGGGCGCCAACATGCGCTCAAGCCGTTTTTCGAGATAGCCATTTTCAGGATCGATCGCCATCACCGCCCGCAAATATGGCTCTCGAGCACCGGGTTCGGACGGCACGTCCAGACGCTTATCGCCATACCCGGCCACCGCCTGTGATCCGCTGATCTCGAGAAATGCATCGTGGCCGCCGTAATAGGCTGCAATACCCGTGTCATTGGCAATCACGCGTCCTTCGAAGCGCGGCCATACCACACCCCCCGTCGGCGAATGACCGATCACAATGCGAGTGGCCTGGTATCGTTCAAGGATGGCATCAACGACCGGCCGGAGCGAGTCTTCATCGTCCTGGGCCAGCCCACGGTACCAAAGCGGCCCTTCCGGATCTTCGATCATCCCGGGGTTCTGGCCATCGAAATTTTCGAGTTCGGCGTGCGCGCGTTCTGAAAACTCGGCCAGGCTCAATTGACAGTATTTGGCGCTCAGGCCACCGTGCACGAACAGGGTATCGTTGATCTTCAGAACCACCGGGTTGCCCAGCAACCAGCGGCCGTATTCGCCGGAGGGCACCCAGGCCGTGCGGTGCTCCACCCATCCGAGGGGAAACTGCTTCTCCCAGTCAGCCCGGTACAGCGCCAGATCCAGGGCGGCAAATTCTTCGGGCCTGGATTGCTGTAGGCGTTGCAGCGTGTACTCCCACTGTCGCTCTCTCAATGCCTCGGAGTCACGACCCACAAAATGCTCGTATTCACCCTCGTGCACGTAGCGTAAATCGCCGTAGGAATTCATGGCTTCGTGATTGCCAATCAAGGTATGGACCCCGCCTCCTTTGCGGCGGGACTGCTTCTTGAGATCTTCCAGGCTTTCCAGGATCGCAATGCTGTCCGGGCCGCGATCGGTGATATCGCCGGTCTGCACCAGGTGGGTACTGCCGCCGATCCACTTGCCCCGTTCATTGATTAACCCAGCGTCTCGAAGCACCTTGCGGTATTGCGCGTAATCGCCATGCAGGTCGCCGACGGCCACGATCCTTTCAACCCCTTCCCACTGATAGTCGTTGACCTGCTTACCCTTTCCCCAGGCCGGCAAGGCCAGCAACAGGCACAAAATAAACAGGCCTGGACCGGCCCAACCGCTGAATGGCGTTGCGGATAAAAACTGCTTGACGAACATTCGCGAAATCTCCCTGCCCTCGATGCTAAGGTTGGGCAAACATCCCCCAGTGAAGTTCACCCGAATGTTTTTTGCCCGATTTCAGCCAAGAGTACCGAAATTGAGGGCCAGTGTCGCCAAGTCATGATCCGGCCAACGGCCCCTGTTGGGATCGAGGCGTCGAAACGACTACACTGCCCCTCTTTTCCATTGGAAAATAGAAATGCGAACAGGCATTTTATTGCTGATCTTATTGACTGCCTTGCTGGGCGGCTGTGGCAACTCGGACCCTGGCCCGGCGGCGAACCCGACAACCGAAAAGGCGCCTGCAGCGCCGGAATCAGCCTCTGCAACCATCCCGCTTGGTCGTCTCCCCACCCACGTCCAGCCAGAGCAATATCGACTCGAACTGACCATCCTGCCGGAATTGACCCATTTTTCCGGTATTGCAGAAATTGAGCTGAACATCAGCGAGTCCGTAGACCATTTTTACCTGCATGGACGGTTTTTCGAAGAAACCCAGGTCAGCCTCAAGCTGGAGAACGGCGAATCGCTGGTGGGTGAATATTTGCAGGTGGACGACTCCGGTGTGGCGCGCATCAAGCTACCGCGATCGATTTCAGGTTCGGCCACCCTGCGCATCGCCTACTCGGCGCCTTTCAACCAGTCCCTGGAAGGTCTTTACAAGGTGAGTGCCGGAGGACAGGACTATGCCTTCACCCAGTTTGAAGCCATTTCGGCCCGTGAGGCTTTTCCAGGGTGGGACGAACCCGCTTTCAAGGTGCCGTTCGATGTCAGCCTGATCGTCCATGCGGAGCACGTTGCGATCGCCAACACGCCGCAGGTCAGAGAGTCAGAAGTCGAAGGCAGTCTCAAGCGTATTGATTTCGCCACCAGCAAACCGTTGCCGACCTACCTGGTGGCTTTCGCGGTAGGGCCACTGGACGTGGTGGAGGGTGAGACCCTGCCGCCCACTGCGGTCCGGGATCGCTCGGTGCCATTGCGCGGCGTCGCCGTGGCCGGTCGCGGCCCAGAGTTGCAGTTTGCACTGGAAAATACGCGAGGAATCCTCGAAGCGCTGGAGGCCTATTTTGGAACCCCCTACCCTTACGCCAAGCTTGACCTGATCGCGGTACCGGATTTTGGCGCAGGCGCGATGGAAAACGCCGGCGCCATCACCTACCGTGACTCGCTTCTGCTGGTCGATCACCGGGCAAAACCCCAGATCAAACGGCGGTACTTCGAAGTCCATGCCCACGAACTGGCGCATCAGTGGTTCGGCAACCTGGTGACGCCCCAGTGGTGGAACGACATCTGGTTGAATGAATCCTTCGCCACCTGGATGGCCTACGCGGCGCTGGATATCTGGCAACCCGAAGGGCAATACCGGCGCGACCTGGCAGACAGCGCTCGCAGGGTCATGGATCGGGATGCACTGATCTCAGCCCGACAGATTCGGCAACCCGTCAACAGCAACCACGATATCGCCAATGCCTTTGACGGCATCACCTATAGTAAAGGCGGCGCCGTGTTGTCCATGTACGAATCTTTCCTCGGCCGTGACGCATTCCGTGCGGGCGTACAGGAGTACATGCAACGCCACGCATGGAAAACGGCGACAGCGGATGACTTCATCCATGCGCTCGCCAGCCAGTCGACCACCCACCAACCGGAAGAGGTTGCCCGGGCTTTCAGCACCTTTCTCGAGCAGCCAGGGCTACCGATGATTCAGGCGCGATTGAATTGCGAGACTGGAACGCCGCGCGTGGCATTGGAACAATCAAGGTACCTGCCCCTGGGATCCGGCGGCTCCAGCATTCAGCAATGGGAATTACCTTTATGCCTGAAATATGGCCGCAGCGGCTCGAGCATCACGCAATGCCTGTTGCTTCGAGAGCCTTCCGCCGAGATCGAACTGACCGGCGGCGCGTGTCCGGATTTTGTCATGCCCAATGCCGGGGGTGCGGGCTATTACCGCTGGAATCTGGACCAGGCTGGCTGGCAAAACCTGCTGGCAGCTCGCGACCAGCTGAGCATCGAGGAAATGATGTCTGTCACTGCCAGCCTGGACGGCTCCTTCAGCGCCGGCACCATCGATGTGGGCACCTATCTGCAGGTCGCCAGGCGCCTGTCCGGCGATGATAACTACCTGGTGGCAACTGCGCCCATCAGGCAGCTCGAGTTTATCTATGACTACCTGGCCGACGCGCAGCAGCAAGAAGCCTTGGCCCTTGAATACGCAGACATCTACTCGGGCACCCTGGACAAGGCCGGCCTGGCGGAACCGGGCAATAATGAAGAAGCGGAGATGCAGGCCCTGGTGACCGAGTTTGTGGCAATCCGCGCCGGTCTGCCGGAACTGCGCGAGGCACTGAAAGCGATGGCCTGGCGCTACGTCGGCTACCCTCAACAACCCGGTGTTTATCCGGAGGATCTCAACGACAACCTGCTCGCAACGGCTCTGGTTATTGCGGTTCAGGAGGACAGCCCCGATTCCGCCTTCGCACACCACCTCGAATCGGTGCTGCAGAAAACCGATAATGCGATTTTTCGCGCCCGGGCACTGGATGCACTGGGCTATACGACGCAGGACGATTACCGTTCCATCCTACTCACACTCAGCCTGTCGCCCGACCTGCGCGACAACGAATTCTACCTGCCGATTTCCCGCCTGATGGCGGAAGCATCGACCCGTGAGGCTACCTGGGCCTGGGTCAGGGAGAACCTGGACGCGCTGGTCGAACGTTTGCCGGAATGGAGCAAGGGACGCGCCAGCAGCTACGGGAGTCAATTTTGTGACGCCCGGCACCGGGCAGAGGTCGAAGCCTTCTTCCAGCCCCTGGTCGGCGAATTGCAGGGCGGGCCGAGAACGCTGGCGACCACCCTGGAAACCATCGACCTGTGCATCGCCAAAACCCAGCATCACCGACCTGGCCTGCAGGAACACCTGGCAAACCCGTAAGTTTTTGGACGGACCCTTCCGGCCCAACCCTTGGCTTACGCTACGGGCTCGAACCGAGCCTGGAAGAACCGCAACATCTCCGGCTCGTAGGTAAAGCGCAGCCCCTGGATTGCTTCGGCTTTTTCCATCACGCTGAATACGGCCTCGGCAGTCACGTCCATATGGGCCTGGGTGTAGACCCGCCGGGGTATCGTGAGGCGCACCAGTTCCAGCTTGGGCATGTGGTTTTCACCCGTAGCAGCATCCCGGCCGGCCGAGACCACGCCGCGTTCCATTGAGCGGACACCGGATTCTTCGTACAAGGCCGCCGCCAGCGCCTGGGCCGGGAACTGCTCCTGGGGAATGTGCGGCAGGATTCGGCGCGCGTCCAGAAAAACTGCGTGACCGCCGATCGGTTGGACCACCGGCACGCCGCCAGCGATCAGTTTCTGGCCCAGGTATTCAACCTGTCCGACCCGGGCCCGGATGTGGTCATCCTGCACGCTCTCGGTGATACCGATAGCCAGCGCTTCCATATCCCGCCCAGCCATGCCACCGTAAGTGTGCAAACCCTCGTAGACCACCACCAGGGCGCAGGCTTTCTCATAAAAACCGGGATCATTCATGGCCAGAAAGCCGCCGATGTTAACCATGGCGTCTTTCTTTGAAGACATGGTCGCGGCGTCGGTCAGGCTGCAAATCTCGTGCACGATCTCGCGAATCGACCGATCCTGCTGACCATGCTCACGCTGCTGGATGAAATAGGCATTCTCGGCCACCCGGGTCATGTCATGGACCAGCATGATGTCGTGTTGATCGCACCACTTCCGGAGTCGCCGCAGGTTCTCCAGTGAAATGGGCTGGCCACCGGCCATGTTGACGCAGGTGGCAATACAAACATAGGGGATGTGCCCAGCGCCCACGCGTTCGACCAGGGCATCGAGCTTGGCAAAATCGACGTTCCCCTTGAAAGGATGCTCGGAAACCGGATCGTGCGCCTCGTCGATAATCACATCGACGAAAGTCGCCCCCGCCAGTTCTTGGTGCAGGCGCGTGGTCGTGAAGTACATGTTTCCGGGCACGAAATCGCCTGGCTCGATCAGGATCTGGCTGAGAATATTCTCCGCTCCCCGACCCTGGTGGGTGGGCACGGTATACCGGTAGCTGTAATACTCCTCGACCGTGTCGCGCAAGTGATAGAAGTTTCGGCTGCCTGCGTAGGCCTCGTCGCCCAACATCATGCCAGCCCACTGCTGGTCGCTCATCGCACCCACGCCAGAATCGGTCAACAGGTCGATGTAGACATCTTCGGAACGCAGCAGGAAGGTGTTGTAGCCCGCCTCGCGGATGGCTTTTTCACGTTCCTCGCGGCTGGTCATCTTGATCAGCTCGACCATCTTGATTTTGTAGGGTTCTGCCCAGGAATGGTGCGCCATTTTGATACCTCCGGTTCATCTGTCCAGGTTCGCTGGCGGTGATCCGGGTACACGACAGAAGCCCCACCATGCAAACCACAGTGGCATTTCATCCCTTGCTGAGCTGGCGCTGGCAAGTGGCCATCGAAAAATAGCCGCGGCCCCGCGGACGCTGGACCACATCCCCATTACACCGCTTTCCCGGGAGGGCGGTCCTGATCTGCGTCAAACGGCCGCGGCACGGCACCTGCGCTAAGACAGGCCCCGCCGGGAACCTGCGCTCGCCTGGCTTGTCAGAGAATTGCGACAGTCCCGGTCCAATGACATGTCAGTATTACGATCGCCGGATTTCCTGGTTCTGAATGGAGTTATCGAATGAGACATCAAACGCTACTTTCCGCCCTCACTGCCTTGTTGTTGGGCCTTGGCCTCAACACCTCAATTCTGGCCGCGGACGAGCTGCCGGAAATCACTGAAGATGGCCTGCACAAGATGAAAGACACCAACCTCGGCCTGGTGTATGCCGACCCCGAGGCTGACCTGAGCGTTTACAACCGGATCAAGTTGCTGGATGCGTCGGTCGCATTCAAAAAGAACTGGCAACGTGACCAGAACCGCAGCTACGCGCACAAGGTACGTCCCAACGACATGGAGCGCATCAAGGGGGATGTGGCCAGGCTGTTTCGCGAAGTTTTCACCGAAGAACTGACCGAAGGTGGTTACGAATTGACCGAGGAAACAGGTGAAGACGTTTTGTTGGTACGACCGGCCATCATCAACCTCGATGTCACTGCACCGGACGTCAGTTCAGCCACTCGCGGCTACCAGTTCTCAGAATCTGCTGGAGAAATGACGTTGTACGTCGAACTATTCGACTCGGAAACAGGTGCCATCATCGCCAAGGCAATGGACCGTAAACGCGACCGTGAACGCGGTTACATGCAGTGGCAGACTCGCGTCACCAATACAGCGGCGGCCAAACGCATACTCAAGAGTTGGGCCAAAACCCTGCGCGATGGCCTGGACGAAGCACGGGCGGTCGCTTCCAAAAACTAGCGCGCGCAATCCCCATGGACTGCAAAACCCGGCCACCTGGCCGGGTTTTTTGTGGGTTTTAAGGCGCCGGGTGGTCGACTTGCAGTTGACGAGCCAGCGACCAGGCCATGGCCAGGCCCACCGCCAGCAGCGGCAATGAAACCACCAGGGTCGCAGTCTGCACCACCTTCAGTCCGCCGATGAACAACAGGGTCAACGGCAGTACGGCCAGCGCACAAGCCCAGAAAACACGGTGCCAGCGGACCGGCCCGTTTCCTGCTCTTCCGCCAGTGTGCGGCGTTTACCCAGGCCCGACGGAGGGCTCTGGGCGATGACCCGCCGGTACAGGGCGGCCTCGGCGATTTCATGAACAACGAAGTCCCCGATGTTTCCGGCGCCCGAGGACTCCCCCATCACAGTGATATTTTCGGGGTCGCCTCCAAATGAAGATATGTGCTTACGCACCCATTCCAGTGCGGTCCACGTATCCAGCCAACCAAAATTCGCCACCGGCTCACCCGGACCGTTATTCAGCGCCGGGTGTGAAAAAAACCGAACAGGCCTACCCGGTAAGTGATGCTGACTACCACAACACCCCTGGCCACGAGCCGCTCGCCGAGGTAATTCGGCTCATAGGACCAACCGCCGGCGTTGCTGCCGCCGTGGACCCAGACCATCACCGGCAGACCGGGCCCGGGCTCCAGGTTGGGTGACCAGACATTGAGGTACAGGCAGTCTTCACTGACCCCATTGAACTGGCCCACGCCTGAGGAATCCGCTCCGAAATCGCGGGCAACCCCTGCATACCATCGGCTCATGTGGTTGCCCTGCATGCAAGCAGGGGCAAAGTCTGTGGCGCTTTGCGGGCCTTGCCTTGGCGAATGGGCAACCGGAGCGCGCCAGCGTAAATCGCCCACCGGCGGTGCGGCAAAAGGCACCCCCTTGAAAGATGCGATATTGCCTTGGTCGCCTTCCCAGAGTCCCTGCAATAATTCCCCGTTGGCACTTACCTGCGGCACCGAGGCTTGCGCACTGGCACCCGTGCCCGCCAGCACCAGCAAGAGCAGACCCCACACGCAACGAAGCTTCACGCGACCTCGAGCACCACGGAACCCCGAACGCCCCCCTGCTCGATCAACTCGTGCGCCGTGGCAATGTCGGCCAGCGGCAGGCGATGCGCCACGCGGTGCTTCAACCAGCCGGCATGCATGGCCATATCGATATCGTGCATGGCTTCCATCTTGGCGCTTTCCGGCATGTCGTAGACAATGACCAGTCGCACCATGAGGTCCAGGTACATCATGCGATAGAACGGTATCCTTGGCTGCGGGTCGCTCATCGAAGCGTAAGTGGCGATGGTTCCACCGGTACGGATGAGATGCAGGGATTCATCGACATTTGCGCCGAAATCCACCTCGACGACCCGGTGCGCCTTTTCCCCGCCATTGAGTTCCTGTGCCTGTTTCGCCCAGCCCGGTTCATGATGGTTGACCACGATCTCAGCACCGGCCTGGCGGCAGGTTTCCGCATCAGTGTCATTACTCGCGGTGGCGATGACCATCGCCCCGGCACGGGAAGCCCACTGAATTGCGTAATGCCCGACCCGACCTGCTCCACCCGTAACCAGTACCGTCTTTCCATAAACCGGACCATCGGCGAACACGCATCGATGAGCTGTCATGGCCGGGATACCCAGGCAGGCGCCTGCATCGAACCCGGCAGAGTCCGGCAGGGGTGCGGCGCGTGCGCTCTCGATCGTAACGTACTGCGCGGCCGTGCCGAAACGGCGGGCGTGCTGCGCCTGGTATACCCAGACCCGCTCGCCAACACGGCCGGCGTGGACATCCTCACCCACTGCCTCGATCACTCCGGCTCCGTCGCTGTGAGGGACGATGTAACCTGCATCCAGTAACCCCGGCATCGATCCGGCACGCTTGCGAACATCGGACGGATTCACCGCACTGGTCTGCAAGGCCACCAGTACTTCGCCAGGACCGGGTTCGGGTGTAGCCAACTCACCCAGTTCCAGGACCTTGCGGGCCGCACCAAACGATTCGTACCAGGCTGCTTTCATACTCTTTCTCTGCTCGGGCGATTGAGGCTCAATGGTAGCAATATCTTCCACATCTGCGCACGTGCATCTAAACTTGCCGCTGTTCGTCAGCCCAGCGGAGACAGCACATGAGTATCGACAACTCGCTGCCATTCATTAGCTTCGGTCCACGGGTCAGAAAGTCCCCCTACTTCGACGCCACGCTGAGAGCGGGCGCACGGGCCTTTACGGTTTACAACCATACCTATATGCCCACCAGTTACACGAATCCTGTCGATGAATACTGGAACCTCGTCAATGGCGTCACCTTGTGGGACGTCGCGTGCCAACGGCAAGTGGAAGTCAGCGGACCGGACGCCCTGAAACTGGTGCAGCAGTTGACGCCGCGCGACGTATCCAGGTGCAGCCCCGGAAAATGCTGGTACATCATCCTCACCGCCGAAGACGGGGGCATTATCAATGACGCGGTACTGCTGTGGCTGCCGGACGGGCGTCTTTGGCTCTCGCCCGGAGATGGCGATGTCCTCTTATGGGCACAGGGGGTCGCGGTGAACAGCGGCCTGGACGTCGAAGTGTTCGAGCCCGATGTCTCACCGCTGCAATTACAAGGCCCGAAATCGCCCCACGTCGCTTATGCGCTTTTTGGCAAATCCGCCCTGGAGCTGCCCTACTACGGACTGATGGAAACGGAACTGGACGGAATTCCGCTGGTGCTATCACGAACTGGCTGGAGCGGTGAGCTCGGATTCGAACTTTATCTGCGCGACAGCGCACTGGGTGATTCATTATGGAGCCGGGTCATGGAAGCGGGTGCGCCTTTCGGCATCGCACCGGCCACGCCCAACCTGATTCGCAGCATTGAGGGCGGGTTGTTGTCCTATGTCTCGGACATCGCCCGAACCGACAATCCCTATACCCTGGGCCTGGATCGCCTGGTTCACCTGGACAAGCCCGGCGGCTTTATCGGGCAGGCCGCGTTGCAGCAAGTGTGCGAAGAAGGGGTACAAAGAAGATTGGTGGGCCTGGAAATCGCCGGTGACCCCCTGCCGGCCTCGAACGAGCACTTTTGGCCTGTCACCCAAGGTGAACGGGAAGTCGGGCACGTCACCCGCTGTGTCTATTCACCGCGCCTGGAACGGAATATCGGTTTCGCCAACGTGCCGATTGCGCTTTCCGGGAACGGCACTTCGCTGCGGATCAAGTCGCCCGAGAGGGAGCTGCAGGCCAGCGTCTGCCCCTGGCCCTGGGTGCCCGCGGAGAAGCACTTTCCGCCCGACGTGGGAAACTAGCCCCAAGGCCGCAACAGGCCGGCTAGTCCTGAAGCCCTGGGCTCTGCACCTGCTCGAGCACGTAATCGACCAGCCAGCGGAGCTGGTCGTCTGAACAGATATGGCACAAGCCACGTTCAGGCATGCCGCCGACACCCGCAAAGGTCCTGTCATAGGTTTCCTGCAAGGGCTGCTTCAGCACTTGCGACCACTGGCCGGGCTCTGACAACAGCGGTGCACCGCCCGCGCCGGTGTCATGGCAGCCGGAACAAAAGAGGGTGTATCCCAATGGCGCATCGAATTCGGGCACAGTGGATTCGGCCAGAGGTACACGGTATAAACGGAACAAGCCTTTATTCTGTGTCAGAACCAGGACCGAGCCATCCGGCGCGACCTTGATGTCGCGCACTCGATCGTTGATTTCCCGCAACAGCGCGTACTCGGAACGCACCCCCTCGCCGTCCAGATCCAGTTTACTCACATGCTTGCCCTTGAGCGCACCCACCAGCAGGTGCCCGTCCCACTCCGGAAACATGGCGCCCCGATAAACCGTCAGCGGCGATATCGCGGTAGAAGGCAGGTAGTACCACAGCGGCTGTTCCATACCTGCCAAGTGGGTACCTGCTCCGATCGCTTCGGTGGTGTAGTTTTGCCCATAAGTGACGACCGGCCAGCCGTAGTTGGCCCCGGCCCGGATCACGTTGACTTCATCCCCCCCCCATGGGGCCATGCTCGGCCTCGAACAGCAAGCTGCGCTGCGCGTCGAAATGCAGCCCCTGTGCATTGCGAATGCCCAGCGCCCAGATGCGGTTATCCACATCTTTATCGTTGAAGAACGGATTATCTTCCGGCACGGAGCCATCGTCATTCAGCCGCAAGATCTTGCCCTGCAACCGGGCGCCATCCTGGGCAAAAATGTGTTCGGATCGGTCCCCCGTGGTAACGAACAGGTAACCCTGGTCATCGAACTCAAGGGCACCACCAAAATTGGCGGGTGACCACCCGAACGGCTGTAGCCGGAAAATTTCGCGGACCTCTTGCAACTGTTCACCGTCGAGGATCGCCGTCGCCACCACCAGTGTGTAAAAACGGCCCACTTCTTTGTCACTGATCGAGTAACTGAAGTAGATTCGATGGTTCTGCTCAAAGCCTGGATGAACTTCCACATCCAGCAAGCCTGCCTGTTCCTTGTCAGTCGCGATTTCAGGCAATCCCGTAATCTGGGTCAAGGCTCCGGTAACCAGGTTGAATCGACTCATTCTGGCCCGAATCTGGGTCAGGATGATTTCATCAGCGGCAATAAACTCGAAGGCCCAGGGTTCTGCCAGCCCACTCAACAGGTTTTCCAGCTGGGCATCACGGATGTTCAGGCTGGCCAGCGACGGCAGTTCGCCCGTGTAGGGCACCGGTAACCCTGCCTTCGGTGTGTTTTCGCTCTCGACCACCCCGGCAAACGCGGTGCCAAACAATCCCGCCAGCAACAGGGCCGAAGCACTAATGGTCGACTTGCGATTCAGCACGCTCATCGTTGCGTGCAATACCCAAGCCATGCCCACCTGATCATGCCTCATCCAGCAGGGGAACTGCGTTACTCAGTTTGTCAGTGTTTCGGACCTGCACCGCCAGCGCCACCGTCTCCGGCAACACCTGTTGCATGAAAATGCCTGCGATGCGACGTTTGGCTTCGAAAAAAGCACCCTCGCGCCCGGCCATTGCGGCGACGATTTCCGCCCAGAAACAGGCCACGGCAGTCAGGGCGAACAGGCGCTGGTAGTCCGTCGCGGCAGCCAGTGCGGTGGCTTCGTCATCGGCCAATCGCTCAACCATCCAGCCCGTCAGATCCCGCAATCGTAGCAGCGCTTCGCGCGCTGGAGCCATGACGAAATCAAGCTCGTCTTCCGTGGCTTGAGCATCGAATAATTCCTTCCAGCGTTGGAACAATCGCTGCACGAGGCGGCCCTCATGCAGGGTGAGCTTGCGCTTGACCAAATCCACCGCCTGGACTTCGTTGGTGCCTTCATAAATCGGCGTGATTCGCGCATCGCGAACCAATTGCTCCATGCCGTGTTCGCGAATGTAGCCGTGCCCACCGTAAACCTGCTGCGCCTCCAGGGCGCTGCTGACCCCCAGGTCGGACAGGTAAGACTTGACCAGGGGCGTCAGCAGGGCGACGAAATCGGTCGCCGCCTCGACCGCATCCGGGTCTACGGACCTGGCCTGCACGTCCGCCTGAAACCCGGCGAACACCGCCATCGCGCGTGCGCCTTCCACCTGGGCGCGAATCTTCAGCAGTTTTCGCTGTATATCGGGCTGCAGGATGATGGGGTCGGCCGCCTTCGACGGGTCCGGCCGCGGTCCGGGCGCCTTGCTCTGGGTCCGTTCCCGCGCGTAAGCCAGGGCGTTCTGATAGGCGATCTCCGCCACCCCCAGTCCCTGGATACCCACCGCAATCCGCTCCAGGTTCATCATCCGGAACATGGCCATGAGGCCACGATTTTCCGCACCCACGAGATACCCCGTCGCCTGGTCGAAGTTCAGCACGCAGGTGGCTGAACCCTTGATGCCCATCTTATGCTCGATCGAGGCCGTATTCACAGCGTTTCGCTCGCCGAGCGAACCATCGTCATTCACCAGGGTGCGCGGCACCAGGAACAGGCTGATACCCCGGACACCGGCGGGTGCATCGTCGAGGCGGGCCAACACCAGGTGCAGGATGTTCTCAGTCAGATCATGATCGCCGGAAGTGATGAAGATCTTGGTGCCGGTCAGGGTATAAGTCCCGTCCTCGCTGCGACTCGCTTTCGTATTGAGCAGCCCGAGATCGGTACCGCTATGCGGCTCGGTCAGGCACATGGTGCCCGACCAGGACCCGGCCACCATGTTGGGCAGGTAGCGGGTTCGAATGTCCTCTGAGGCCTCGCTGGCCATCAGGTGATAAGCCCCATGCGTGAGTTCCGCATAGAGTTTGAAGGACATATTGCTGGAACCGAGCATCTCGTCGATCAGGAACTGTAGCAACCGCGGCAAGCCCTGGCCGCCGTGCTCAGGATCTGCATCCAGTCCAGGCCAGCCATTCTCGCAAAACTTAGCGTAGGCCTCGCGAAAACCCGGCGGTGACATAACCGCACCGTCCTTGAACACGGCACCGTGCTCGTCACCGGTCCGGTTCAGCGGCAATAACTCGCGACTGCAGAACTTGCCGGCTTCCTCCAGGACGAATTCGCAGGTGTCGCGGTCGACATGCTCATAGCCAGGCAGCGCCGCGATCTGGTCGATCCCGATCCAGTCGTCCAGCAGAAACATCATGTCCTTGACCGGTGCCTCGTAAATCACTTTAACCTCCGCTCAATTGCGCAACGGGCTGCCGAATTCGAGCATGTGCCCGATCCGCGCCCGGGTTTCAGGTGTCTGTGCCAGGGTAATGAATGCCCGGCGCTCCAACGCCATGATGTCCAATTCGCTCATGACTGCGCCTTGATCGACGTCACCCCCCGTGACGATCATCGCGATCTGGGTACCGGTGGTGACGTCGTGTGCAGTGAGGTGGCCCTTGGTATGGGCTTTTTCCAGCCAGTCGCTCATCTCCCGCCACACTGTTCTCCCAGGCATGGCGATCGTTTCGCGGCGGATGGGCGTGTAGCCGTCAACCATTGCCAGCACGGCCTCGCAGGCGCGGCCGAGCATCCGGTCGCGGTTCATCAGGAACTCATCGAACCCGTCCCGGAACATGGCCATTTCCGCTGCGAGCAGGGGGCTGGAAGCCGTTTTTCCATACCCGATCTGCATGAAAGTCTGCCAGGCTGCTCTGACTGGATCTCTCTCGCGCTCGAGATAGCGATACAGCATTTCTTTCACGCCGCCGCCACCGGGCACGACGCCGACCAGCGACTCGACCAGGCCGGTGACTGAATTGGCGTGACAGATCATCTTGTCGGCGTGCAAAACGACCTCGAAACCACCCCCCAAGGCCAAACCGACCGGTGCTGACACGACGGGTATGGGAGCGTCTCGCATGGCCATGACGGTGGCCTGAAAATCGGCCAGGAAATCATGCAGACCGTCGAAATCCTCACGCTCGATCAACGACTGCACAGCTGCGAGGTTAACCCCGCAGGAGAAATGCGCAGCATCATTGTGGATGACCAGGCCGCGGAAGTGCGCACTGGCATGAGCAACCGCCTCTGCCAGCAGGCTCATCGATTCTTGATCAAGGGTGTTGGCCTTGGAGTGCCATTCGACCAGACCCAGCTCATTGTCCACGGCGTAGAAACTCGCCATCGCATTGCGCAACAGCGGTTCACGCGTCAGCCGTTCTTCGCTGAAACGACGGATTCCGGGCGCCCGCCGGACATCCTGGTATCCGCCATTCGCGTCCAGGTAGCGTAAACGACCAGCTTCCACACGGTAAAAACTGCGCCCACGTGCTGATTGCAGGAAAGCCGGCACGTCACGGCCTTCGTCTTCCAACCGCTGAATGAACAGCTCCACACCAAGCGCATCGATCATCTCGAATGGCCCGCGCAACCAGTTGTACCCCAGCTTCATGGCATCATCGATGGCCACCAACGACTCATTGACCTCGGGCACCAGGGAAGCCGCGTAGCACAGGGTGCGGGACAACACTTCCCAGGCAAACCGGGAAGCGGGCTCGTCACTGCTGACCAGCAGCGCAAGATCACCGGTTTGCTCCGCGCGAGTGGCGAACTCCGGCACCGCGCGGTCGTGGTCCCGGTATTGGAACGACTGGAAATCCAGGGTCTGGCGCACCGGGCCAGCCGCGCCCTCGAATTGGCGGTAAAAACCTCCCTTCCCACTCTTGTTGCCCAGCAGCCCGTCTTCGATCATGCGTTTCATCGCAGGAATTTCCGCAGAAACCTCATGAAAGGCATCACCGGGCGGCAGGATACCGACCAGGCTTTGCGCCACGTCGGCCATCAGGTCGATACCGATCAGGTCATACAGGCCAAACACGCCGGTCTTGGGTATGCCCATCGGACGCCCGAAAACCGCATCGGCCTGCTCCGGGGTCAGCCCCATGCGAAAAGCGCTGTGCAACGCCATCTGGATGGCGAACACACCCACGCGGTTGCCGAGGAAGCCCGGCGTGTCCCGGCAGACCACGATGCCTTTGCCCAGGCGCTGTTCGCAGAAGCGCTCAAGGCAAGTGATCACTTCCGGCAAAGTGTCTTCACCCCTGACCAATTCCAGCAAGCGCATAAACCGCACCGGGTTGAAAAAGTGCGTGATGGCGAATTCCTGCCGGAATGCCGGCGGCATCTCCTCCACCAGCAGTGAGATGGGAATGGTCGAGGTGTTGGAGGTCACCATGGAACCGGGCTTGCGAACGGCGTCGATCTGGCGGTACAACTGACGCTTGATAGCAAGGCGCTCGACCACCGCCTCGGCGATCCAGTCGGCGCTGCCCAGGCGAGCGAAGTCATCCTCAATATTGCCGATCGTAATGCGTTCGACATAATCCGGGTGCAGCAGCCCCGGCTGCTGCACATCCAGCAAACGCTGCAACGCGCGCCGGGCGATGGCGTTACGATCTTCGCCCTCAGTGGCCCGGTCCAGCAGCAACACGGGTACACCCGCATTGGCCAACTGCCCGGCAATTCCGAGTCCCATGGTGCCGGCGCCAATGACGGCCGCTTGTTTGATTTCGTACATGAAAAACCTTTCGCAGAAGCTAGGCCGCCGGGTTGTGTTGGAAAATAAAATCGCGCAGCGCCCGGCGGCAGGCATCCGGAACCTCGACCGGCACCATGTGCCCGCTGGCCGCAATCACGATGGTTTCCGGGTCGGGCAGTGCTGCAATCAACTCTGCCGTTGCCTTGCGCGGCGCCATGCGGTCGAGGCCGCCGACGATGACCTGTGATGGACTCTTGACGGATTCCGCCGCCGCTTTGCCGCCCTGGTAGGCATCGCAGGCGCGCAAATCCGCAGCCAGCGCGGCTGGCGCGTTGCGCCGCATGATCTTTTGGCCAGTGGCCAGCATCGCGTTTCCTGGCACAGGGCCCAGGTGCAACTGTCCGGCCGGTCCGAACCCCCAGGAGGTCATCAAGGCAACCGCCTTGTCCGGGGCATTCTGAGCCGCTTCGATCAGCACCGGGTTGACCGGCGTCGCCAGGCCGCTGGCAATACAACTCAGGCTGCACACCTGTTCGGGGTAGCGTGCAGCGTATTCCAACGCCACCAGGCAACCCTGCGAGTGGCCGACCAGTGAAACCCGCCTGGCGCCCACCGCCTGCACCAGTTCATGCAGCCAGTCGACCAGCTCCTCGATGGTGGCCAGCGGTTCGCCTTCAGACAAGCTGTGGCCGGGCAAATCGGGCGCCAGCACCGAGTAGCCACGATAAGCGAAGAACCGCGTGTGTAATGACCAAAAGGTATGGTCGAGACCACTTCCATGGACGAACAGCACGACCGGCTGATCCGGGTCAAAGGACTTGCCGCCGGTCGCCGCAAAGGCTTTCTGTCCCCGAACTTCGCAGTACATGCCTAAGCTGCGCCGGCAACCCGGGCCGCCGCCCGGAAACCCTGTTCGAAGTCAGCCTGGATATCGGCGACATCCTCCAGCCCCACCGACAGGCGAATCATGTCTTCTGTAATACCGGCGGCCACCAGGGCCTCGGCATCGATCCGTGAATGCGTGGTGCTGGCCGGGTGGATGATCAGGGTCTTGGCGTCACCCACGTTCGCCAGGTGCGATGACAGGCGCACGTTCTCGATGAACGCCTTGCCCGCCTCGAGGCCGCCCCTGACGCCGAAACTGATGATGGAGCCTGCGCCTTTGGGCAGATATTTTCGGGCCTGCGCGTGGCTGGGGTGTTCCGGCAAGTCCGGGTGATTAACCCAGGCCACCTGCTCGTGACCGGACAGGAACTCCAGTACCGAACGGGTATTGGCCAGGTGACGATCCATGCGCAGCGAGAGCGTTTCGATGCCCTGTAACAGCAGGAAAGCATTCATCGGGCTCATGCTGGGCCCGATATCGCGCATGGCTTCCGCGCGGATGCGCGTTGCCAGTGCGCTGGGGCCGAATTCTTCCCACAAGTTAATGCCATTGAAGGGTGCATAAGGCTCGGTGATGGTGGGAAATTTACCTGATGCGCCCCAGTCGAAGTTGCCGCCATCGACCACCACGCCGCCAATTGAATTTCCATGCCCACCCATCCACTTGGTCAGGGAATGAATGATGATGTTGGCCCCGTGATCCAGGCAGCGGCACAGGTAGGGCGTATTGAAGGTGCCATCGATCATCAACGGGATGCCGTGACGTCCAGCCACTGCAGCGATGGCTTCCAGGTCCAGAATATCCAGGCCAGGGTTACCAATCAGTTCGCCATAGATCAGTTTCGTGCTCTCCCCTACCGCAGCTTCGAAAGCCGCCACGTCGGTCGGGTCGATAAAAGTAGCGGTAATGCCGAATCGCGGCAGGGTATTTTTCATCAGGCTGACGTTGCCGCCGTACATCTGCGAGGAAGCAACGATGTGATCGCCCTGCCCCAGCAGCGCCGTGATGGCACAAAACGTGGCGGCCATGCCTGAGGCGG
>JAHEFS010000134.1 GCA_024640045.1 Chromatiales bacterium
CAAGATGTATGCGCCGGATTGGACCGGCCTGTGCCGTCAGTTTTGGCGGATATGCAGCTGGCCCCGGTGGTCTGGCCGCCTGGATTCGAGGCATCCCACTGGTCGTCCATGAACAGAATCGGATACCAGGAATGACGAACCGATTCCTCGCCCGCTTTGCCACGCACGTGTTCCAGGCATTTCCGGGAACATTTCCGGAATCGATGGGCGCGCTGACCTGCGGTAATCCGGTTCGCGCCAGTCTCGGTGCCTTGCCCGATCCAGAGATCCGATTTGGGGGGCGAGAAGGCATCGGCCGCCTGTTGGTGACCGGGGGCAGCCAGGGTGCGGCGAGTCTGAATCGCCTGGTGCCCGCGGCACTGGCCCGGCTCCAGCCTGACCAACGCCCCGAGGTCCTGCACCAGGCGGGCCGCAAAGGCGTGGAAAGCACAAGTGAGGCTTATAAGCAGGCGGGAGTCGAGGCCGAAGTCGTCGAGTTTATCGAGGATATGGCGACAGCTTACGGCGCTGCCGACCTGGTCGTGTGCCGTTCTGGTGCGCTCACCATATCGGAACTGGCAGTCGTCGGAATCGGTGCGATCCTGGTGCCTTTCCCACACGCGGTCGACGACCATCAGACCCGCAACGCTGAGGTGCTTGAAAAGGCGGGCGCGGCAGTGATCTTCCAGGAGCAGGGACTCGAAGCCGAGGCGTTGGCTGCCGCCTTGTCACGGGTGCTGTCCAGCCGACCCGAAATCTTGGCCATGGCCCAGGCAGCGCGGCGGGTGGGGGTGCGTGATGCGGCGTTGCAACTGGCGTCTGTCTGCCTTGATTTCCGGGCCAGGGCCAATTCAGGGAAAAGCACATGAGCGCTTCCAACGGACAATCACGGTCTATGCGCCGCGTCCGCCGCGTTCATTTGACGGGTACGGAAGGAATCGAACAAATCGACCGGCAGTTACGCAGGACGGATGAAGCGGGGAGAGTCGAGGGTGGATAAGTTGTTGCCCCGGAAACTGTCCAAGCCTGCAGATTTCGGGCGCGTTGCGCTCCTGGTAGGGGGTGAGAGCGCGGAGCGGGAAGTTTCTCTGGATGGGGGTGAAGCCATTGCCCGCGCATTCGTACGCCAGGGTATTCGGCACGAGATCTACGATGGTGCCGACCGGCTTTTCGATGCCATATTTGCCCGGCAGGTGGATCGGGTATTCAACATCATGCACGGTCCGGGCGGTGAAGACGGTGCCATCCAGGGCGCATTGCAGTTGATGAAAATCCCGGTGACAGGTTCCGGTGTGTTGGGGTCCGCGTTGACCATGGACAAGGCGCGTTCTAAATGGCTGATGCAACGCCTGGGTATTCCGACAGCGTCTTTCGAGTTGCTCCGCCAGGGGGACGACCTGGCACCGGTGCTCGAGCGGCTTGGGCTGCCGGTTTTCGTCAAGCCAACCGGCCTGGGCTCCAGCATCGGCGTCTCCAGGGTCGGCACAGCCGAGGCATTCGCCCCCGCCCTGGAACTGGCCTTCCGGTTCGGAAGCGAGGCCATCGTCGAACAAGCCGTGGTCGGCAAGGAATACTTCGCCGCCGTTCTGGACCGCATGACGTTGCCCCTGATCCGAATTGAAACCCCACGAGAGTTCTACGACTACGAAGCCAAGTACCAATCGAATGAGACGAAATACTTTTGCCCATGCGGCTTGCCGGCCGACCTCGAGGAAAGCCTTAAGGCCCGTTCCCTGGAGGTTTTTGATGCCTTGCACGCTTCAGGGTGGGGCAGGGTTGATTTCATCCTGGATAAAGCGGGGCAGCCATGGTTTCTCGAAGTAAACACGGCGCCCGGCATGACCAGTCACAGCCTGGTGCCCCAGGCGGCGGCCGAGCTCGGAATCGATTTTGATGAACTGGTCTGGCGCGTCCTGGAGACGAGCCTGTGATGGGCCGTGGCCTGATGATCGGGCGGCGCCAGGAGGGCTATTACGGCAATGTAATGGCAACGTTGATCCTGTTTGCGTTGGCAGTGCTCGGGGTCGCCTGGGTTTACGTCGGAATGATGACGCGCGAACAGTGGCCGATTCGTTGGCTGGAGCTGGATGGCAGCTTCCAGCGTGTGAGTGCCGAGCAGCTTCGTGCCGGCCTGGCGCCCCAGGTTGCCGGCAGTTATTTCGCTGTGAATCTGAAGGAAGTCAGACAGTCGGCACTTCGCCAGCCGTGGGTCTCCGGTGTCAGGGTGCAAAAACACTGGCCAGATACGATCGAAGTCCGGGTCACCGAGTTCGAGCCAGTCGCGCATTGGACCGAAGGTCGGCTCGTTTCCCGGGATGGCCTGTCTTTCAAGGTTCCCGGTGCAGAGGAAATCCAGGGCTTGCCCTGGTTGGATAGTCCCGACCAGAGCCTTGAAGAAGTTGTGCAGGCATGGCGGGAATTCAACAACGTCCTGCAACCCCTCGGCCTGGAGGTCGAGCGGTTACGGCTGGATCCCAGGGGCGCCTGGTACCTGACGCTGAACAATGGAACCGAAGTCGATATTGGAAGGGGCGATGCAATGATTCGCCTGAAGCGCCTGGTCAGAAGCTGGCCCGGTTTAACCCGTGACCGGCAAGAGGCGCCCGCCGGCGTGGACCTTCGATACACCAATGGCTTCGCGGTTCGCTGGCCGGAACATGATGAAAAATATGGCAAAAAAAGCTGAAAAATCACTGGTAGTAGGGCTGGATATCGGCACCTCAAAAATCGTGGCCATCGTGGGCGAGATTCAGCCCGATGGGTCCGTCGAAGTGATAGGCCTGGGTTCGCACCCCTCGCGGGGCCTGAAACGCGGTGTTGTTGTTGACATGGCCTCGACGGAGCAGGCCATTCAGCGCGCGGTCGAAGAGGCGGAACTGATGGCGGGCTGTGAAATTCACTCGGTCTTTGGCGGAATTTCCGGCAACCACATCCGCAGCATGAATTCCGACGGGACGGTTGCGATAAAAGACAAGGAGGTGACCGAGGGCGATGTCGACCGGGTATTGGAGGCGGCACGGGCGGTGCCGGTGGCGGCGGATCAAAAAATTCTTCACGTGCTACCACAGGAATATGTGCTCGATAACCAGGACGGAATCCGCCAGCCCATCGGTATGGCGGGGGTCAGGCTGGAAGCCCATGTCCACGTGGTGACGGCCGCCCTCAGCGCGACCCAGAATATTGCCAAATGCGTATCCCGTTGCGGCCTGACCGTGGACGAACTGATCATGCAGCCGTTGGCAGCAAGTTATTCGTCTTTGAGCGAGGATGAGCGTGACCTGGGCGTGTGCCTGGTCGATATCGGTGCAGGCACGACAGACATCGCGGTATTTACAGGTGGAGCCATTCGCCATACTGCCTGCATTCCGATTGCAGGGGACCAGGTGACCAACGACATTGCGGTGGCGCTGAGAACCCCGACGCAACACGCGGAAGATATCAAGATCCGTTATGCCTGCGCGCTGGAGCAACTGGCGGGCAGTGAGGAGACAATCCAGGTGCCGAGTGTGGGTGACCGCACTTCGCGCAGACTGGCCCGGCAAACCCTGGCCCAGGTGGTCGAGGCGCGTTACCGGGAGCTTTTTTCCCTGGTGATGGCAGAGCTCAGGCGCAGCGGATTCGAAAGCATGGTTGCATCCGGCCTCGTGCTAACGGGAGGGGCCGCCAAGATGGAAGGCGCGGTGGAACTGGCGGAGGAAATCTTCCACATGCCCGTTCGACTGGCGACCCCGCATTACGTCACCGGTTTGTCCGATGTGGTTTCCAACCCGGTCCACGCAGCAGGTGTGGGTTTGTTGCTGTACGGCAGCCAGGCCGGGCGTGGCAGGAGTTTATCGGGCAGTTCGGGAAGTGAGTCCCTGGTCAGCAGAATCCAGAGCTGGTTCCGGGGCGAGTTTTGAGATTTCAGGTTTTCACCATGGGCGCAAGATCCGTGGTGAACTTTAGAGGCGAGCGAGAGGAGTAATAAAAATGTTTGAATTGGTGGAAAACTACACACCAACTGCCGAGATCAAGGTGATCGGCGTGGGCGGTGGCGGCGGCAACGCTGTAGCGCAAATGCTGGATGCCAATATTGAAGGCGTCGAATTCATTGCGGCGAATACGGATGCCCAGGCCTTGCGGCAGTTCAAGGGGAAATCGGTACTGCAGATCGGCTCCAGCGTGACCAAGGGTCTTGGCGCGGGCGCCAATCCGGAAGTGGGGCGTCAGGCCGCACTGGAGGATCGCGATCGTATTATCGAAATCCTGGAAGGCGCCGACATGGTGTTTATCACGGCCGGGATGGGCGGTGGTACGGGAACGGGAGCAGCGCCGGTAATCGCTCAGGTGGCAAAGGAACTCGGCATTCTGACCGTGGCCGTCGTTACCAAGCCGTTCTTGTTCGAGGCGCGCCGTCGCATGGCCATCGCTGAACAGGGTATCGAAGAATTGTCGCGCCAGGTGGACTCCCTGATTATTATTCCCAACGCCAAACTGCCGGCGGTCATGGGTGAGGACGCGCTGTTGTTGAACGCGTTCAAGGCGGCCAACGATGTATTGCAAGGTGCCGTGCAGGGTATTGCCGAGCTGATCACGCGCCAGGGTTTGATCAATGTTGATTTTGCCGACGTTCGAACGGTCATGTCGGAAATGGGTCAGGCCGTGATGGGTGCGGGTCGTGCCAAGGGTGAAGACCGCGCCATCATGGCGGTGCAGTCGGCCATTGGCAGTCCGTTGCTGGAAGATGTGAACCTCTCCGGAGCGCGCGGTGTGTTGGTAAATATCACGGCGGGTATGAACCTGACCATGCGCGAGTTCGAAGAAGTGGGCAGTGCTGTTGCTGACCTGGCTTCGGACGATGCGACTGTCGTGGTCGGAACCGTGATCGATCCCGAGATCGGCGATGAAATGCGGGTGACGGTGGTGGCCACTGGCCTGGGGGCGGCCCGCAGTCATAGCCAGCCGCGGGAGAAAAACCTGAAACTGGTGATGAACGGAACGACGGGACAGGCGGAACCGATGTTCCACGATGATGTCGAAGCGGACGGCGAAGACCGCCGCCAGTCGGAAAATCCGGCGGCTGCTGCGGAAACCAGCGACATGTTCTCCCGGCAGGAGGACATTGATTACCTGGATATTCCCTCGTTTCTTCGCATCCAGGCGGATTGAGCGCAACATCAAGCCCAATTCGCAAACCGGGTGGTGACTGGCCTCCCCTTTACGGCTCGCTCGCCGTGTCAGGCCGGTCCGCGATTAGCGGACCGGCGTTTTTATGAAGAATGGGAAATGAAGGCCATGTGTAAAAATGTTGTTAAATTACAACAAATGTTGTCGAAATGCCCAGAAATTCCTTTTTCGACCCTTGGGGCTATGCTAGTATGCGGCTGTCCCAAGGGCTTGAGGCACTGGATCAAGTGATCAGGCAAAGAACACTCAAAAATGTCATTCGCGCCACAGGTGTGGGTATCCACACCGGCGAGAAAGTTTTCATGACCTTGCGTCCGGCAGCCGTCAATACCGGTATCGTATTCCGGCGCACTGACCTCGACCCCGCTGCAGAGATTCCAGCGACGGCCACCAATGTGGGTGACACCAGCATGTCGACGACGTTGGTGCACGAAGGCGTACGCGTATCGACGGTGGAGCATTTGCTTTCTGCCATGGCAGGAATGGGCATCGATAATGCTTACGTCGACCTCAGTGCGGCAGAAGTGCCCATTATGGATGGCAGCGCCGGGCCTTTCGTGTTCCTGATTCAGTCTGCCGGTATCGAGGAGCAGCTCGCCGCCAAGCGATTCATCCGTGTGCTCAGGCCCATCGAGGTACGGCAGGATGAAAAGTGGGCCCGTTTCGAGCCCCATGACGGATTCCGGGTCTCTTTCAAAATCGACTTCAATCACCCGGTGTTCAAGTCACACACTTCATTTGCTTCGGTGGATTTTTCCACGACATCCTTCCTCAAGGAAATTTCACGCGCTCGCACATTCGGATTCATGCGCGACCTGGAAATGTTGCGAAACCGGAACCTGGTGCTCGGCGGCAGCATGGACAATGCGGTGGTGCTGGACGACTATCGCGTGCTGAATGAAGATGGATTGCGGTACGAAGACGAGTTTGTCAAGCACAAGGTCCTGGATGCCATCGGGGACCTGTATCTACTGGGCCATAGCCTGATTGGCGCTTTTTCCGGTTACAAGTCCGGTCATGGCTTGAACAACCTGCTGCTGCGCGAGTTGCTGCAACAGCAAGACGCCTGGGAAGAAGTCACATTCGAGGACCAGGAAACCGCGCCGATTTCATACTTACATCCCGCCCAGGCGGTCTGATTGTTCGATCAGGACTCCGGCGTAACAATTCTCTTTGGTTTATCCTTGCCAGGAATGGATATCCGTTCATTCCCGGTGATTCATGAGAATCACTGGCAATGGATATGCGTGAAAAGGGTCTAGCGACTCTGTCGTGGTTTCCGACGCCGTTGGTGAGGTTGAACTTCGGGTGGTAGTGGCCCGATAACGATTTTAACGGTGGAGATTCCGGTGATTGAGTTGTCGATC
>JAHEFS010000135.1 GCA_024640045.1 Chromatiales bacterium
GGTCCCCAGAGGTCCAGGTGGCATTGTTGACGGGCCGTATTCAATACCTCACCGACCATTTCAAGGCTCATAAGGGCGATCATCACTCGCGGCGCGGTTTGCTGCGACTGGTGAATCAGCGTCGCAGCCTGCTCGATTACCTTCGCAAGAAGGACATCGAGCGGTACCGTGACCTGATCAATCGTCTCGGCCTGCGCCGCTAGATCCAGGTTGGCGGGCGGGCCTTTTTTCGCCAAGGGCGTAAAAAGGTGGCGCACGACCTGCATGGATCCGGCCTTCGGCAAGATTCGCATCGGAGCATGTCCTTCGCTCTGGTAGACGTACTGTCTGCCGGAGCGCTCGCATTTGAGGCAATGAACCAATACTGACGACGGGGAAACTTGTGCAGAAACTGATCAAGACTTTTCAATACGGTGACCAGCAGGTCACGATCGAGACCGGGCGTGTGGCCCGCCAGGCCAATGGTTCCGTGGTGGTTACCATGGGCGGCACGGTGGTGCTGGTGACCGCGGTAGGGCGCCGGGAAGCCAACGCCAGCCAGTCGTTCTTTCCGCTGACTGTCAATTACCAGGAAAGATTCTATGCCGCTGGTCGCATTCCGGGCGGCTTCTTCAAGCGCGAAGGCCGGCCGACCGAGAAGGAAACCCTCACCTGCCGCCTGATCGACCGGCCCATCAGGCCGCTCTTTCCGAAAGGCTTCATGAATGAGGTACAGATCGTCGCTACCCTGATGTCTTCCGACACGGAAGTCGATGGCGATATCCCTTCCCTGATCGGCACCTCGGCGGCCCTGGCGCTGTCTGGTCTCCCCTTTAATGGCCCGATCGGCGCGGCCCGTGTCGGCTACATTGGCGGCCAGTACGTGCTCAACCCGACCGCGAGCCAATTGAAGGAATCGGCCCTGGACCTGGTCGTCGCCGGCACGGAGAATGCCGTACTGATGGTTGAGTCGGAAGCCAACCTGCTGTCCGAAGACGTCATGCTCGGCGCTGTCACCTTCGGCCACCAGGCTTCCAAAGCGGTCGTCCAGGCCGTGCGCGAGCTGGCTGCGGAGGCCGGTGCGCAAGCCTGGGACTGGCAGGCAGCCGCCAAAGACGAAAGCCTGGCCACCCGGGTTGCCGAGCTGGCTACGGCCGGTCTCAAAGAGGCCTACGCCATCGCCGACAAAATGCAGCGTCGCGACGCCGTCGCCGAGGTCAAGAAATCGGTGGTGGAAAGCCTGTGCGTGGCGGACGATGCCAACGCACCCGCGGAATCCGACGTTTCCGATGCCTTCAAAGTGGTTGAAAAAACCCTGGTGCGCGAACGCATCCTGTCCGGAGAGCCGCGCATCGACGGCCGTGACCTCGCCACGGTGCGCCCCATTTCGGTCGATTGCGGCCTGATGCCGCGGGCCCACGGTTCTGCCTTGTTCACCCGTGGTGAAACGCAGGCCATCGTGGTGACGACGCTGGGTACCGGCCGCGACGCGCAGATCATCGACGCGGTCACCGGCGAGTACAAAGACCCGTTCATGCTGCATTACAACTTCCCGCCTTACTGCGTCGGGGAGACCGGCTTCATGAGCGGTCCCAAGCGGCGCGAAATCGGCCACGGTCGGCTCGCTCGCCGCGGCGTGACCGCGGTGCTGCCGACCATGGAGCAGTTTCCCTATGTCATTCGCGTGGTTTCCGAAATCACCGAATCGAACGGCTCCAGCTCGATGGCCTCGGTGTGCGGCACGTCGTTATCCCTGATGGACGCGGGCGTTCCGGTCAAGGCGCCGGTTGCCGGCATCGCGATGGGTCTGATCAAGGAAGGCGATCGTTTCGCCGTACTGTCCGATATCCTGGGCGACGAGGATCACCTCGGCGACATGGACTTCAAGGTGGCCGGTACGCAGGACGGCATCACCGCCCTGCAAATGGACATCAAGATCGAGGGGATCACCGAGGAAATCATGCGCATCGCGCTGGCCCAGGCCAGGGACGGACGCAATTTCATCCTTGGCGAGATGAACAAGGTGCTGGGTGAATCGCGTCGCGAGATGTCCGAGTATGCGCCGCGCCTGATGACCATCAAGGTCCATCCGGACAAGATCCGCGACGTGATCGGCAAGGGCGGTGTCACCATCCGCGCCATCACCGAGGAGACCGGTTGTACCATCGACATCGCTGACGACGGCACCGTAACGATCGCTTCGGTCAACAAGGAAGCGGCCGACGAGGCCCGCAAGCGGATCGAGCAGATCACCGCCGATATCGAACCGGGCCAGGTCTTCGAAGGCAAGGTCATCAAGATCATGAACTTCGGCGCTTTCGTCTCGCTGACCCCGGGCCGCGACGGCCTGGTGCACATTTCGCAGCTGTCCAACGAGCGTGTCGAGAACGTGACCGACGTGGTCAAGGAAGGCGACATGGTCAAGGTCAAGGTGCTCGAGGTCGACAAGCAGGGCCGCATCCGCCTGAGCATGAAGGCGGTCAACGAAGAAAGCTGATACTCACAGGCTCAAGGTCAGAAAAACGGCGCTGAATGAGCGCCGTTTTTTTAACCACAGTGGGAGCGGCTTCAGCCGCGAATTGGTCTCATATCAAGGGGTAGCCGTCACCTCCTGCAGAGGCAGATCAGCGACCGGAGCTGCGATTCATCAATCTTTGGGCGAAAACTCATCGCGGCTGAAGCCGCTCCTACCCGGCCAGAATCAGGTCCGCCGCCTTTTCCGCGATCACCATCGTTGGGGCGTTGGTGTTGCCGCCGATCAGGGTCGGCATGATGGAGGCGTCCACTACGCGCAGGGATTCGAGTCCGTGCACCCGCAGTTCATCGTCCACCACGGCCAGGTCGTCGCTGCCCATCTTGCAGGTGCCAACGGGGTGGTACACCAACCCTAGCCTGGCCTTGGCCCGGGCCAGGAGCTCCTCGTCGCTTTGCGCCTCGGGCCCCGGGTTGATCTCTGCCCCCCGGTATTCATCGAAGCTCGGGGCAGCCAGTATTTTCCTGACCAGCCTGAGTCCCTCGACCAGGGTCTTGCGATCGTCGGGATGATCGAAAAAGTTGAGGTCGATGCGTGGTGGGGCGTCCGGGTCGGACGACCCCAGGCTCATGCGCCCCGTGCTCTTCGGCCGCAGCACGCACACGTGGCAGGAGTAGCCGTTCTTCGACATCAGTTTCAGATCCCTGCCGCTGTCATCGTAGAGCAGTGGAATGAAGTGCAGCTGAACGTCGGGCACGTCCAGGTCTTCCGATGTCCGAAGAAAGGCCCCAGCCTGGGAAATGGAGGATTCCAGCTTGCCCTTCTTGCCGAACAAGTAGCGAAAGGGCTCTCCGGCGAGCTTGAGCAAGCCGGCCGGTGAGGTGGTGAAGCCGTCGGTTTTCAGGCTTTCCTGCAGGACGCAGGCGTCCACGTGCTCCTGCAGGTTTTGTCCCACGCCCGGAAGGTCGTGCAACACGTCGATCCCGAACTGGTCGAGGTGTGCTTTTTCGCCAATGCCCGACAGCATCAGCAGCTTTGGCGAATTGTAGGCGCCGGAGCTGACGATGACTTCCCTGTTGGCGTAGATGCGTTCGGTCTTGCCGTTTGCGCGGTATTCGATGCCGGAGGCGCGCTTGCCCTCGAGCAGGATTCGTGTGGCCTGGGCGCCGCAGCGGACATCCAGATTTTCCCGGTCTTCTGCGGGGTACAGGTAGGCGTGGGCCGCACTGCAGCGCTTGCCGTCCTTGATCGTGAACTGGTAAAAGCCGGCGCCTTCGTGTTGTGGGCCGTTGAAATCGTCCGTTAGCGGATAGCCGGCTTCTTTCACTGCCTTCAGGAAGTGCTCATTGATGCGGTAGTAGTTGCGGCAGTCGGAAACATACAGGGGACCGGAGTCGC
This sequence comes from Chromatiales bacterium, assembly GCA_024640045.1. Lineage (GTDB taxonomy): Bacteria > Pseudomonadota > Gammaproteobacteria > Xanthomonadales > SZUA-36 > WTJD01. The sequence goes on from JAHEFS010000135.1 coordinate 3,851, forward strand.
CATGGTAGTCATCGCCACCGCGCTCGTTGCACTCGTTCTTGCGGAAGTAGGGCAGCAGGTCGTCGAAGCCCCAGCCCCGGTTTCCCAGCGCTGCCCAGTGGTCGTAATCACGGCGGTGCCCCCGGATGTAGATCATCGCGTTGATCGCGCTGCCGCCTCCCAGGCCCCTGCCCTGAGGGCAGAACACCGGCCCGCCGTGGCGGATATCCGGTTTGGGTTCCGAGTCGAACTGCCAGTTGTATTTCTTGCTGAACATGAAATAGGCGAACGCGCCCGGAATGCTGACCACCAGTGACTTGCAGCTCGGTCCGGCCTCGAGCAGGCAAACCCGGTGGTCGCCACTGGCAGACAGGCGGTTCGCCAGTACGCAGCCGGCTGAGCCGCCGCCCACGATGATGAAGTCGTAACGCTGTGTGCTCATAGATCTTCCTGCTGGTTACCGGGATCGCTCCGGATGGCTGCAGTCTCCATCAAAGCACAGTCCGCCTGCTGCCTCAATGCGCCTTCGTCCGGCTGTCCGCTGCGCCTCCCCTTTTTGTCCGGATTCGCGACCTCAGGCAGTGCCGACGGCACCCCGGATTTCGCTGAACTCGTCCTCGATGAAATCTGCAAGCAGGTTCAGTTGCTCCAGATCCTTCGTTGCGACGATACCGAAATTGAGGATGCCGCTGCAGCTGAACAGGGTGATGTTCATGCGCAGGCCGGGCACCAGGATGCTGATCGGGTAGTTCTGTTCCAGCCGGGCGCCTTTCAGGTAGAGCGTCTGGGTGGGGCCGGGGACGTTGGAGACCAGTGTATGCCCGGTGGCCGGGATGCGGTCGCTGAGCCTGAGCTTGTCGATCAGTTCCGCCGTCAACGCCGAGATGACCGTGTATTGCTGCATGGCGTCGCCGGGCACGCTGTCGACCTGGTTGCGCACCTTGTGCAGGGAATGGCCGATCTCCTGCATACGGCGGATGGGGTCGGCGGCCGGCTGCGCCAGCTCTACCAGGGCGACGCCCACCATGTTGCCGGCCTTGTCTTTGCCGTCCTTGCGCAGGTTGACGGGCATCTGGATCGTCAGTGGATGGTCGACCGGGTAACCCGTTTTGTCCAGGTAACGGTGCAGGGCGCCGTCGATGCAGGCCAGCGCCACGTGATTCAGGGTGGCGCGGGTTGCCCTGCAGACGTCCTTGACCTCGCCCATGTCGAGAAAGGTCGTGGCGATGCTCCGTCCCGCGGTGGCGCTGCCGGTCAGCGGCGTTTTGTCAGTGGTGTTGAATTGCAGCGAGACGGCCTTGCGGGTAATCCCCGCGCGCTCGAGCACCTGCTGCGCGGCCAGCTTGGCCATGCCGCCTGCGGTCAGGAGTTGCGACAAGGATTGGGTGCCCAGGCTGCGCAGTCCGCCAGCCAGGGACAGACGCCTGTCCTGTTTGGGGCGGGAACGAACCACCGGCATCGTCCACACCGGTCTCAGAACCGTATCGTCGGGCGAGTCGCTCAGCGTTTTCTGCAGCCAGGAGGTCATCGTCATGCCATCGGCATAGGCATGGTGGACCCTGAGATAGACGGCGAAGCGGTTCCCTTCGATGCCGTCGACCAGGTGGTACTCCCACAGCGGGCGCGAACGGTCCATGACCGGTTCGTGCAGGCCGGCGACGAAATCCTTGACCTGGATCCAGGTGCTCGACTTTCGAGGACGGTGGTAAAATACGTGTTGTTCGATATCGAAATTTTGGGCAGGCTGCCAGTGCGGTCCGGTAAGGCCCGTGAAGTGGATGACCAGGTTGAAGGGCTCGGTCGGCCGATCATGTTGTTTGAGTTCGTCGACCAGGCGGCGCCCGAAATTGCGGCGGTTCCCGACGGGTTTCTGGAACAGCATCAGTCCGGCGACGTGTTTGGGGCTGCCTTCAGATTCGGCCAGGAAGAATGCGAGGTCGAGGGCCGAAAGCTTTCTCACCGGGTAATCCTTGAAATGCCTGAATTTGGAATCCTAGCACAAACTGCTGCCCACGCTGAGATTGGACGCCAGGAAGCATGGCTCGGCATGAAACAACAGTTGATCTGGGTCATAATGACCGCATTGCACCCTCCGCTGTCAGTCTTGAGGCTTTTCTGTAACAGTCGTTAGGGATAGGATGGTACGTTGAGGGAATAGGCATATTCTTCGGATTCCCGCCCCCGGGCGGGACGACAATCATTCAAGAAAACGACGTACGAATCGTCTGGAGGAGAAATCAGTTATGAATATCGTACCGGGTACAGGTTTTAGGCTGCGCGGCACCTGCCTCGCAATCGGCGTTGCGCTGGCGGCATCGTCATCGGCGCATGCGGTTACCTTTGACTGGGGCGACTGGTCGGGCAGTTGGGACAACACGATCTCCTACGGCGTTTCCGCTCGCGCTGGGGACAGTGATCCCAGACTGATCGGCAGGGGCAACGGCGGCACCGGTTGGATTGGCGCCGACGACGACGGCAACCTGAACTGGGGTTCGGGCGATGTGTTCTCGAACATCATTAAGGGCACGTCTGAGATGTCGCTCGATAATGGCCAGTTCGGCGCCTTCGGCCGCATCAAGTATTGGTACGATTTCGAACTTGCCGACGGCGCGCAGCCGCATGGCCACGGGCCCAACA
>JAHEFS010000038.1 GCA_024640045.1 Chromatiales bacterium
TTTCCAGCCCTGGGCCTCAGCCATGGCGGATGAAGAGACCGTTCGCTACCTCGGTGTCGGGGTCATGAACCCTGCTCAGGCATGGCGCGGCATGGCCAGCGTCATCGGTCACTGGGCCATCGAACCCAGCATGGCCCTGGCGCGCAAACTGGGGTCCGAACTCCAGTCCGAACAGCAAGGCCTGCCAGCCGTTACAGACGAAAAAGTTTTTATTTTCGGGCAATCCCGGCCCTAGGCACTCAACCCATCCAGAAACCCTTGCGGTGTGAAACGCCGAGCACTTTTTTACAGTGCTGGCAAAAATACAGGAAACGCACGCCCAATTTGCTTTTCACCTTGCGGGCCAGGATTTGACGCAATGACTTCTCGCAATGCGGACAGATCGGCGTTTCACTCTGGGTTTCAATGATTTCCATGGTTTTCCCTTCCGTGCTGGCGGGTCGCAATCTCCAGAATACAGTATAGAAATTAAATTGCATTGGCATTCATCTGTTGAGCGGCTACGCTTGAAGGCAATACTCAATAATCAGGCGCGCGCCCTTGTCCTTCTTCAATGAACTGAAACGCCGAAATGTACTGCGAGTAGGTGCCGCCTACATCGTGTCTGCGTGGCTGCTGATACAGGTGGTGGACACCATCTTTCCTGCCTTCGGGTTCAGTGAGAAAGCGGTGCGCATCGTCACCCTCGTTTGCATCATCGGGTTTCTGCCGACCCTGATTTTCGCCTGGGCTTTCGAACTGACGCCCGACGGATTGAAGCAGGAAAAGGACATCGACCCCGCTCTGTCGGCAGCGCCCCGGAGTGGCAAGGTCCTGGACCGGGTGATCATGGTGGTGCTGGCACTGGCGCTGGGCTACTTCGCGTTTGACAAATTCGTGCTCGACCCGGCCCGCGACGAATCGAAAATCGCGGCCGCCACCCAGGCCGCGCGTCGTGCCGCCGGACCCACTGCGCCCGAGGACCGCTCCGTTGCGGTCATGCCCTTCGTCAACATGAGCTCAGACCCTGAACAGGAGTTTTTCGCTGACGGCATGACCGAAGAACTGCTGAACATCCTGGCTAAGGTCCCGACGCTCAAAGTGACTGCCCGCACTTCTTCGTTTTTTTTCAAAGGCCGCAATGATCCTATTTCGACGATTGCAGAAACCCTTGGCGTCAAACATGTGCTCGAGGGTAGCGTGCGGCGCTCCGGCAACCGGGTCAGGATCACAGCACAGCTGATCGAAGCAGACTCACAAGCGCACCTCTGGAGTGAAACTTACGACCGTGACCTCGAGGATGTCTTTGCCATCCAGGACGAGGTGGCCGGCGCCATCGCCGATGCCCTGATCAATTCCATGGGCGACAAGCCTGTCATCAAGGTCAACCATGCCAGGAACCTTGCCGCCTACGAAGCCTATCGGACCGGCAGACTGTTCTGGTGGCGCCGAACCCCGGCAGACCTGCAGCGGGCAATCGAGTTTTTCTCGCAGGCGATCGAGTCCGACCCCGGCTTTGCGCCCGCCTATGCCGCGGCAGCGGACTCCTGGTTGCTCCTGGTGCTTTATGGTGGCGTGCATTACCTGGAAGGCGTGAACGCTGCCAAGCCCTTGATCGAGCAAGCCCTGTCGATCGATCCGCAATCGCCCGAGGCGACCGCCGCCAGGGGCCTGTCGCTGCTGGTGACCGGGCAAAAACCCGCCGCCGAGGCTGTACTGAAGGAAGCCATCGCCCTGGATGAAACCTACATTCCGGCGCGCGTATGGCTCAGCGCGGTACTTGGAGACCTGGGGCGGATTCCGGAACAAGGCATGGTGCTGCAAGAAGCCATCGCTCGTGACCCCTTGAACGAAGTCCTGGCCATCAATTACTCAGCCAACCTGGGTTCGCGTGGAGAAAACCAGAACGCGATACAGGTCATCGAAGGCCTGCTGCGAGTGCAACCCGATGCACCTAACCTGGTGCGCACCTTGTCCTTGTTGTACCAGAACTCAGGTGGGCTGGTGGATGGCTGGCACCACGCCAGGCGTGCGTTTGAGATCGATCCCTCCGGCGTGTACAACATCAACGCGTGGGCGCAAATATGGTTCTTGCTGGGCAGGACGGAAGATACTGAACGCTTGCTGCTCGAGGGCATTGAACGGGTACCCGGAAATGTGGACCTGAAACAACAGTACATCATGCTGCTGTTGACACAGGGCCGGGCAGAGGAGGCTGAACCCCGCATTTACCGCCTGTTTGGCAGGGATACCAGCAGCCTGCCGGCTGATATTCAGCGTTTGTCGCACTTCGACCTGGGTCTGCTGGCAGCTGCGAGGCAGGAATGGCCCAGTGCCCGGGACCACCTGGAGCAGGCTCTCGACCCCGATGAAACCCAACTCTACAATACCCAGCAATTGGTTACCCTCACCAATCTCGTCTTGCTGCACCGCGGACTGGGAAATCCTGAATTGGCAGAAAAGCGTTTGCAAACCGCCGAACGCGTGGTTGGACATGCGCGAGTCAATGGCATCGAGGACGCGCAGATCTACTACACCTTTGCCTGCCTGTTTTCACTGCGAGGACAGAACGAGCGCGCGCTGCAGGCTTTGCAACAGGCCTATGACAAGGGTTGGCGAGAGCATTGGAAATTACTTCAGGACAAGCGCCTGGATCCGATTCGTCAACAGCCCGCTTTTCAATCGATCAGGCAGCAAATGGAAGAAGATATCAGCGCGGCTCTGCAGGAAATACGGGCTGAAACCTGATCCTGGGCGCAACGGCTGCCTTCATCCGCGCCAAGGGCCTGATCGATGACGTTATTGCTGCACCCCGGGGCCTGGGGGCGGTCAATCTTTTTTTCGCGCGAACAGCAGCACGATCACCCCGCACATGAACGGTACGAAGCGCTCCAGCACGTCACCCGGGGTATTCGGCAAGGCGTAGAACCAAACTGCCAGACCAAAACCAGTGACGATGGCGAGCCACACGCCTCCTGGCCGCAACCGGGCACCGGCCAGGCGGAAGAACAGCGTCGGGCCGAAGGCGGAACCCAACGCAATCCACGCGAACAGCACGCGACTGAAAATCTTTTCCGGCAAATACAGGGCCACCAGCACGGAAAGCACGACCAGTCCCACGATCGTCAGGCGCGATATCAGCAGTTTGCGCTTCGCGTGATCGCGGCCCAGTCCCAGATCATGCGCGATTGCCGAGGCAGCGACCAGTAACTGGCTGTCGGCAGTGGACATGATCGCCGACAAAACAGCCGCCAGCAGAATAGCTCCCAACACCGGTGCGAACAGGCTGTCGGTCAGCACGAAAAAAATGGTTTCGGGGTTGTCAACGTTCTGGTGCAGGATGTGACCCACCAGACCAAGCAGGCACATCCCAATAAACACCACCGCATACCAGAAGATGGTTATGACGCGCGCTTGACGCATGGCCTTTTCGTCGCGCAAGGCCATGAACCGGACCAGGAGGTGTGGCTGGCCGTAGGTGCCGAAACCGATGCTCAGACTGCCGATGATCACACCTGCCGCCACCAGGCCGCCATTCCCGGCCGTCCAGCTCAACTGTTCGGGTGTACTGACAGCGCGCAGTCCTTCGACGAACCCACTGACACCGCCTACTTCCAGCAATGCCGCAATTGGCAACAGCAGGGCCGTGCCGGCCATCAGGGTGCCCTGCAAGGTGTCTGTGACACTGACCGCCCAGAACCCGCCCAGCAAGGTGTACACCATGATGATCAGCGCGCCGATGATAATCGCCTCGCCCATGGGCAAATCGAAAGTACTGGCGAAGGTGTTACCGGCGCCCTGGAATTGCGCGGCCACGTAAAAGACAAAGGAAAAGATCACGATGGCCGAGGAAGTGAAGACAATACCGCTGCGCATCCCGCCCGCCGTATCGTGGGCGAGAAATTCCGTCAGCGTGAGCTGATTGTGCAGCCGACTGAAACGCATCAAACGCTTGGCAATCCAGAACCAGGCCACCAGCATGCCGATGATGGAACCGGCTGCAATCCACACCACGGAAAGACCCAAAACGTAGGCCGCTCCGCTCAAGCCCAGCAACGTCCAGGCAGAAGAAGCGCTGGACGAGTAACTGATCGCCGCCACCACCGGCCCCAGGCCCCGGCCACCGAGAAAGAAATCTTCCTCGTTGCGGGTGCGCTTGCTGGCCCAGAAGCCGATCGCGATCAGGATCGTCTTGTAGATGACCAGCGTAATGATGACGATCGTCGTTTTGTCCATGAATCCCTGGTTTCCTGACTCGGCCGTGTCGAATGCCCGCAGGTGAGTGTAACCCGCCCCAACGGCTGGTTGCCCGGGCCCGCGTGGCAGGCACTTTGCGGCCTGTCACCAACCGGCGATTTTAATATATCATTGCCATATCATTATATCTTTTGCTGGAGCGAGCCGTGAGCAAGGTACCTACCGACTTCCGCCGTGTCACCATGCTGGTGAACGAGATCGATACGCCACTGAAGATTTATCGGGACATACTCGGTATGTCAGTCTATTACGATCAGGAAATCGTCGTGTCGGGGGTCGGGCTGCCCGCCGGCGAACCCGATTCCAAAACGCGGCTGGTCATCCTGCAGTGCAATGACCCCTACATCGGGATGCTGGGCATTCTGCAGTACCTTGATCCGCCCCTGCCCGAGCCGGTTCCACGTCCGCAACCCAACCGGGTTCGTACCGGTGAGGTGGTGTTTGTGATGCACAACGAGGATGTCCCTGCGGCCTATGAGAAACTCCGCGACATCGACGGCGTGGAAATCGTCAGCGAACCGCACTTGTCCGAATATCCAAAGGATGACGGCAGCGTCTTCCGGGTGCTTGGTTGCAGCTTTTTCGACCCCAACGGTTATTTCATCGAATTGAACCAGTTCGCCTGATGAGAGAGGACCGCAACTGCCAATGGCGCGTTGCCGCACGGCCGGTTGGCAACGTCAAGCCGACCGACTTTGAATACCACGAAACGGATATCCCGCGCCCCGACGAGGGAGAATTCCTGCTGAAAACTCTGTACCTGGGCCTGGCCCCGGTGATGCGTATGTACATGCAGGGCACCGGGGCAGCCGGTGAACGCCCTTTACAAATTGGCGACGTCATCCACGGCCGTGGGGTCGCCCAGGTGGTCGAGTCCCGCCATCCGGATTACCAGACCGGCGATATTGTCCAGGGACAGTGCGGTTGGCAGACCTGGAAAGTCTCCAGTGGAACCCCGCAAGAGCGCTTTTTCAAATGCCGGGACTACGGACTCCCGTTCGCCCTGGCTGCCGGCGTACTGGGCATGACTGGCCTCAGCGCCTGGGGCGGTTTCATCGATTGCGCCCAGCCCACCCAGGGCAAGCTCGTGGTGGTTTCCGGCGCCGCCGGCGGGGTCGGCTCAATCGTCGTGCAGATGGCCCGTATCCTCGGCTGCCGCGTGATCGGCATTGCCGGAGGGGAGGAAAAATGCAGGTTTATCCGCAACCTGGGTTGTGAAACGGCGATCGACTACAAGAATGAGGACGTCCCGGCACGGATCGCCGAACTCTGTCCCGAGGGGCTGGACATCTACTTTGACAACGTCGGTGGCGAAATCCTGTCCGCCTGCCTCGAACACCTGGCCTACGAAGCCCGCGTGGTGCTGTGCGGGTCCATTTCGGAATATACCCGCAAGGAACCGTTCTGCCTCAGCAATTACACCCGCCTGCGCGCGGTGAATGGCACGATGAAGGGGTTTTTCGTTTACAACTATACCGACCGCTTTCACGAATGCACCGACATGCTCGCAGGCTGGATCAAGGCCGGACAGATGCAGCCCGTTCAGGACATGGTGGAGGGGTTCGAAAACATGCCCGACGCCCTCGCCCGCTTGTACGACGGACGCAACGTCGGCGTCCAATGCTGCAGCGTTCGCGGCGAACCTGAACCTTTGGAAAGGAGTCCGGCATGAGTGAAACCCGTTTTCAACGCGCTAATTTCGTGGTGGCGAACATTGAAGCGGCACTGCCCTTTTACCGCGACGTGCTGGGATTGCGGCTGGACTTTGTCAAGGACTCGGAAGCCGACTCATACTCTTATCCAGTATTTGAAATCCCGCGCGACCGGCCACTCCGGTTTGCAGTGCTCAGCACCGAATCCCAGCTGCGGGTCCTGGCCCTGACCGAGGTGCCCGGACCTCTGGAGCGCGTACCACCACCGCGGCGAGCGGCCATCGTGCTGGAAACCCCGAACATCGACGAGGTGGTCGCCGGCGCCCGAAAGCTGGGCCTGCATGTGTACGACGAAGAACGTCTGCTGACGCACGATGGACGGGTGGGACGCGAAGTCGGCATTGTCGACCTGGACGATAACCTGGTCGTGATCTATTACATTCCTGCACAAAGCTGAATCCGGACAAATGAGGCGCGACAACGCATGAGCCCAGGCAAGCAAAAAACCTACCCCAAACCGGCTTATGCCTGGTACATGGTCGTACTCCTCACGATCGCCTATGTCTTTTCGTTCGTGGACCGGTATGTCCTCGGCCTGCTGATCGAACCAATCAAGGCAGACCTGCAGCTAACCGACACCCAGATTGGACTGCTGCTGGGTCCGGCTTTTGCCATTTTCTACGCCACCATGGGCCTGCCGCTGGGGTGGCTGGCAGACAAGAAACGGCGTACCTGGATTGTCGGTTTCGGCGTGGCACTGTGGTCGTTGGCGACGGCCGCTTCCGGACTGGCCCGTAATTTCTTCCAGATGTTCCTGGCGCGAATGAGCATCGGCGTAGGAGAAGCCACCTTAAGTCCATGCACCATGTCTATGATTTCTGATAGTTTTCCAAAAGAAAACAGGGCAAAACCCATTGCCTTCTACACCATGGCCTTATCGCTGGGGGCCGGCCTGGCCTCCTTGCTTAGCGCCGGTGTTCTGCAATGGGCCAAGACCGTGGACCAAATCCGTTTTCCACTGGTAGGCGACATCGAAGCCTGGCAGTTCACCTTCCTGGTGGTCGGTCTGCCGGGCTTGCTGCTGGCGCTACTGATGTTCACCCTGCGAGAACCGCCGCGGCAGCGCCTGAAGGTGATGGAAGGTGAAAAAAACAATCTGCCCGATATGCTGCGGCACGTATTTCGGAACTGGCGCACTTTCCTGCCCTTCATCGCGGTGTTCTGCTTCATGACCGTCATGGCCTACAGCCAAGGCTGGAATGCACCGCTATTCAAGCGTACCTGGGGCTGGGAAGCGAGCCACTACGCGACCATTAACGGGATCGCGCTGCTGCTGGTCGGCCCGCCCTCGGTCAATTTCGCCGGTTGGCTGTCCGACCACTGGACGCGGCAGGGCAAGGACGATGCCCCCGTGCGCATCGCGCTGATCGGGGTATTCATTACCGTAGTCAGCGGCGTCGCGGCACCCTTGATGCCCGGGCCCATGTTGGCCATTGTCCTGTTTTCGGTTAACACCGTCGGTATCGCCATGATCTCAGCCGTGGGCGTGACCGGGTTGCTGAATATCACGCCTGCGCCGATCCGGGCGCAGGTCGTGGCCTTCTACTACATGTGCATCAGCCTGGCCGGACTGATGCTGGGCCCGACCTCGGTCGCTCTGCTCAACGACCACGTGTTTGGCGTGGAGAACATTCGTTATTCCATGGCCCTGTTGCCATTGGTCTTCGGGCTACCGCTGCTGCTGGCATCCAGGCTGATCATCCGCCGCTACCTGGAGCGAAGCCGCGCACTGGAGCAACTCGGCCAGGATTAGGGGGACGCTTGATCAAGCGCTACGCAAACACCCAAAATGGCCAGGTCCACGTTCGCACCTGGCAGGCGGAAGGCGCATCCGCACCGCCGCTGGTTTGCCTGCACGCAATTCCCTACAGTGGCCTTCACTTCGCCGTACTGGCGCCCCTGCTTTTACGTGGCCGGACGGTGATCTGCCCCGACTACCCAGGGTACGGGGCATCCGATGCGCCCGCTGGCGAGGCGAGCGTGGAAGCGTATGCCGCCACCCTGCTGGATGCACTCGGCCACCTGGGCTTTTCCGGTCCGCTCGACCTGCTCGGCTTTCACACCGGCTGCCTGGTGGGGCCCGAGATGGCCCTGCAGGCGCCGGAAAGAGTTCGCCGGCTGGTGTTGATCGATGTGCCATTTTACGGGCCTGAGCAGCGCCAGGAACTATTGCCCAGCGAAAGCCTTCCGCCCAGTTACTCAGCTGACCTTGACTCGCTGCAACCTGCCTGGCAGCGCAACGTTGCCAGTAAACTGGGGCGCCAGGAAATGGACCGCTGCCTGGCCCTGCTGGCGGAGCAACTGCGTACCGGTCAGCAGGCTCATGCCGGATTTGCCGCCGCCTATTCTTACGCCAGCGATGAATTTCTGCCACGCGTGCAGCAGCCTTGCCTGGTCATCGCCACAGGCTCCAGCCTGGCAGAACCCAGCCGCGAAGCGGCCCAGGTATTACCAAAAGGCACCCTGCTGGAGTTCCCGGAACTCGGCCCGCCCGTACTGGACACCGGCGCTGAACCGCTGGCCGCCGCCTGCCGCGCGTTCCTCGACGGGCCTGAGCCGGCGGCCGAAACCAGATAATCCGTATTCCCTGGAGGAAGACCTCATGAGCGCACCCGATCGACCTGATCTCAACCGCCGCACCCTGATCAAATCAACCGCTGGCCTCGTCGCGGCAGCCGGACTTGCGCAGGGCGGGCTGAGCCCTGCCACGGCCGCCATGACCGGCTCGGCCCGCGAGATAAACATGCATGGTGACGGGACCTACGCCACCGTCCCGCTGGTCAAGGACGACATCACCCTGACGGTGGTGCAGACGCGCGTTAGAGCCGTGGATGCAAAATCACCCGCGAAAGGGATGCAAGAGAACCTGGACCACATGCTCAAAGCCATCGACAAGGTGTTCCACTTCAACCCGCCCTCGGACATCGTGCAATTTCACGAATTCCCCCTGACCGGTTTCGACGTCTGGACCCGAAAGGAAGTCCTCGGCCTCGCCATCGAGGTACCCGGTAAAGAAACCGGCGCCATTGGCGCAAAGGCAAAGCAGTACGGCTGCTACATCGTGTTTGGTTCCTACGTGGTTGACCCGGACTGGCCCAACCATGTCCTCAGCCTGACCACCATCATTGGCCCTGATGGCCAGGTCGCGGACAAACACTGGAAAGCCCGCAACATCAAGGGCGTGTTCCCGGGCATCGAGCTCTATACCACCACGATTTATGACGTGCTGGACGAGTACGTCGAGAGGTACGGAGCCGATGCGGTCATTCCCGTGACCCGAACGCCGGTCGGCAACCTGGCCACCTCCTCGGTGCAGCGCGAACCGGAACTGTTCCGGGCATTCGCCATGAAAGGTGCGGAAATCCTGCTGCGTACCGCCAGCGGCGGTTTCAGTGAGATCGACGTTCAGGCCTGCGCCCTGTACAACGGTGTTTACACAACCATGTGCAATAACGCGGTGTCACCCGGCAACCCGAACTTTTTCGAGGATGCGGGCGTGGGTTCGGGCAACAGCATGATCCTGGGTCCGCGCGGTGAGGAACTGGCGAAAGCGCGCATGGATGAGGCGGCCATATCGACGCGGATTCCATTGGCGCGGTTTCGCCAACGGCACCGGCAGCCCATCGTCCACATCGATTTGTACCGGCCGGTGTGGGAACAGTATCAAAACGCGTACGGCCCGAACCTGTTCAGCGAGTACCAGCCAACCGACCTGTATGACGCCAAGCGCTTTCTGCAGGACAAGTCCGGCTGGAAATAACGGTTTTTTCGAACTCCCGCCGAGAATCAAACGGTGGCAGACAGGTGTCCAGCGAGTTGGCTATCCACCGTTGAGGTGTGCAGTGCGAACCACTCGAACAGAAACAGGATCAGATCATTGCCGGTGCTCGTATCCTCGCGATACTCATGGATCCGGTCGCGAAGTTCGGCCAGCAGTCGGACGTGGTCCCGATGATGCGCTTCCTGGTCGGGGTATGCGCTTTTTATCATCAGCGTTTCTTCCGAAAAGAAATGAAAGCGAGCGTAAAGCGAAAGTTCTTCCAGCAAACGGAGTGTGAACCCTGGGTCACTGCCGTCCTCGACCGCCTCCGAACAGGAGCGGACCAAGTCGAGAAATACCCTGTGTTCCCTGTCGATTTTCTCGTTGCCTACGCTGAATTTGGCGTCCCACTGAATTTTGATCATCGACGGCTCCACGCCCCGCAGACCTGAAAGACGATGGACCAAGGCTGGCTCACCGCCGTGCACCCATCATACGCCCCGGCCACATCTCCCGTCACATCGCCACAATCGCTTTGCCGAAGTTCTCCCCGCGCATCAGTCGGCAAAAGGCTTCAGACGTCGCTTCGATTCCCTCGGCAACATCTTCTCGCTGGGACAAACGTCCAGCGGCGATGTGCGGCAGACACGCCTGGATGAACTCTTCCCGGCGCGCCTCGAAATCGTAAACCACGAGTCCGTACACGATCGCGCGGGCGCGGATCCAGAATCCGGGCGGCGGGCCAGCGGCCCGCTCGGCCTGGTTGTACTCGGACATCAGTCCCGCCAGCACAACGCGGGCATTCAGGGCCAGGCGCTCTGAAGCCAGGGTCAGCAATTCTCCGCCCACCAGGTCGAAGTAAACATCAATACCTTCCGGGAAAGCATCGTCGAGCTGAGTCGCCAGGCCTCCGGACTTGCGATTGATACATGCTTCTGCACCCAACTCCTTTTTCGCGAACAGACACTTTTCATCACTGCCCGCCGTACCCACTACCTCAGCGCCATGCAAGGTACAGAACTGGGCCGCTGCCGATCCGACCCCGCCAGTCACTGCAGGAATCAGCACCCGATCACCCGGCTTCACGTTCGCCTGCCAAACCATACCGGCCCACGCGGTCAGGCCAGTCATGCCCAGCAATGACAAAGCCCACGAAGGGTGGGACAGCTGTGACGAGACCGGGCTGAGCGCATCGCCGGGCAGCGCAAAATACTCCTGCCAGCCGCCAAAACCCCGCACCAGCTGACCGGGCTCGAAGCCCGGGTTTTCTGATGTCACCACCTCACCGACCGATTCGCCACGCATCAGGTCACCCGGAGCGATCGTACCGGAAATATGGCGCCCCGCAATCTGGCTGCGCATATAGGGATCCAGCGAGAGATACCGGGTCCGGCACAACACATGACCTTCTGCTGGCACAGGCGCCTGGGCAGTGACCAGTTCGAAGTCCCCCGGCCTGGGCATGCCCTCAGGATACTGCTTCAGTTTGACCTGTCGGTTGCGCATTTGCTTGGTGTCCACGTCTGAATAAACGATAATGATATAACCTTATGGCATTTGGCGCATTGGAACCCCTGTGAATCGACCGGTCCGCATCCTTCTTTCACTTTTGCTCACACTGCTCTCGTCCGGGGTTGCCGCGGCCGGAGAGCCCACCTTCCGGCTACAGGGCTGGTCGGAGGTCGTGATGAGCGTGTCCAATCTGGACCAGCACCGGGCGTTTTTCACTGACGTCGGCGGATGGCAGGTGCTCGATGAAGGCACGCTCGATAGCACCATCCTGGCTGCCTGGGGCTTACCTCCCACCACCGGGTCGAAGCAGATACTCCTGGGCAACCCTGGTACCGATCGTGGATTCGTCAGGCTGGTCCAATTCGAAGGGTTCGAACAACGCCTGATTCGCCCCAACGCCCGCACCTGGGAAAGCGGCGGCATCCTCGATATCAACGTACGCGTGCGTAATATGGACCAGAAACAGCGCGAATTACGCGGACTCGGCTGGCAGGCGCACAGCGACCCGGTCGAGTTCACATTTGGCCCCTTCGTGGTGCGTGAGTGGATCACGCTCGGGCCGGATGGGCTGTCCATCGCCCTGATTCAGCGTATCGAACCGGAACTGGAAGGCTGGCCCCAACTGCGGGAGTTCAGCCGCGCCTTCAACTCCACCCAGGTCGTGCGTGACATGGACACTGCCCTGGCCTTTTATCGCGAAGTGCTGGGCTTCGAGGAATACCTTTACCACGAAGGCGCCAGCACACCCCCGGGAGAAAACGTGCTGGGCCTGCCCTGGGAAGCCGCAATGAGTGTGGACCGGAAGGTCTGGATTGGGCATCCCCAGGGCCTGAACGAGGGCTCAGTGGAACTGATCGAGTTCGAGGGCGCCTCCGGCCGCGACTTTTCCGCCATTGCTGTTCCACCCAACCTGGGTTTGCTCATGTTGCGCTTCCCCGTCGAAAATCTCGATGCCCTGGCGGCGCACCTGGTATCGGCGGGAGTGGAATTGGTAAGTGGCCCGGTCTCGATCGATTTACCGCCTGCCGGCAGAGTCCGGCAGATTTCCGTGCGGGCGCCGGACGGGGCCTGGCTGGATTTTTATGAACTGGAAAACTGAAGGGTTCACTGAAGCGGGCATCAGCGTCCGCGATCTGGATGCCTGGATACAGTTCCTGGTGGCCGTTGGCGGCTGGGAAGTTCTGCACCAGGGTGAAACCCCTGCCGCGACGCGAGCTGCCTGGCCCGGACAGGCAAGCACCCGGGTCCTGGAGGCCCTGCTCGGCCGCCCGGGCAGCCCGGCTGGGCATATCCGCCTGTTCCAGTTTGAAACTTCAGGGCAGATGGAGATTCGCGGCGGCGCGATGCCCCGGGATACCGGCGGAATCTTCGACCTGGATATACGCGTGGCGAACATGGATGATTGCCGCCGCGAACTGACAGCACGTGGCTGGACAGACTTGAGCGGGCCGGTTGAATGGCCTTTTGGCGAAGTGCGCATTATCGAGTGGCTGGCGCGCGGCCCTGAAGCCGTCGTTCTGGCCCTGGTGCAGCGCCTGCAACCGCCGCTGCCCGCCGGCAACGTTGGTCCGGGCCTGGGGCCGGTCTTCAACTCCAGCCAGATCGTGCACGACGTCGATCGTTCGGTACATTTCTATCAGCAGCTGGGATTCCAGCTCGCGATCAATCATCGCGGCCCCCTGGAAGGTCGCGGCGGAGAAGTGCTGGGCTTGACTGCCGACGAAGCGCCCGATACCCACGTCGACCTGGTCATCATGCACCCGGACGCTGTGATGAATGGCTCGATTGAGTTGGTCGCGCTCCCGACCCGGCCCGGGCGTGACCTGGCGCAACACGCACTCCCACACCAACTGGGGCTGAACCTGTTGCGGTTTCCGGTGGCTGGTATCGAAGCCTTCGCGCGGCACGTTGAAACCAGCGGCCTGGTGCGCGAACCTGTGGTATTCAGAACTGAATTGGAGCCCTACGGCCCGGTGCGGCAAATGAACCTGCGCAGTCCCGACGGTGCCTGGCTGGAGTTTTACGAGAAAACCGCATGAACCATGCCTATGTCTGTACCTGCCAGGACAGTGAATCAGCTGCCGTATTGCGTGAGCGATTCCTCACCGATCACCTGGCCTATATCGAAACCGTCATGGACCAGGTGTTCGTTGCGGGCGCATTGCGCGATGAAGCAGACCAGGTGACGGGCAGTTGCCTGATCTATCACACGGAAACCCGCCAGGAGGCCCTCGACCTGCTCAGGGCCGACCCCTACTTCCAGGCCGGTGTATGGCAGTCCTTTGATTGTCGGAAAATGCGGCTGGCGGCCGGCACCTGGATCGGCGGCGCAGCCTGGTAACCCTTTTGAATCGGGAGTCATCATGAATACCATTCCTGTCACCAACCCCCGCAGCGGCGAGGTCGATTATCAGGCGCCCGCCGTCTCCCGCGAGGAAGTCGCCGCCGCCGCAAATCGTCTGCGCCTGGCCCAACCGACGTGGGAAGCACTGGGTCCGGAACGTCGCGCCAAAGTACTGCTCGACTGGAAACAGGCCATCCAGCGGCATGCCGCCGATATTGCCCATGCTCTGTGCCTCGACACCGGCCGACACCTGTTGGCCCAAATCGAAACCGCGAGCGTCCAGGACTGGATTTCCTGGTGGGCTGGACGCGCACCGGCCCTGCTGGGCAACGTGCGGAGCGGCAAGTCCGTCATGGCGCCGAGCGTTGAGTACTCGCATCGACTGAAACCCTACCCCGTCATCGGCATCATCAGCCCTTGGAACGTACCCCTGATCCTGGGGCTGATCGACGCCGTGCCGGCACTGGCGGCCGGGTGCAGCGTTTTGCTCAAACCGAGCGAGGTGACCCCACGCTTCGCCGAGCCCTTGCGACGCGCGATTGAAGAGGTACCCGAACTCGATCGCGTCATCGAAATCGTGACCGGCGGCCCCGAAACGGGGCAAGCCCTGATCGACCACGTGGATGCCGTGTGCTTCACCGGCAGCGTACCTACCGGCCGAAAAGTGGCCGTCCAGGCGGCCGAAAATTTCATACCCGCCTTTCTCGAACTGGGCGGGAAAGACCCGGCCATTGTGATGGCATCGGCCAATCTTGAGATCGCAGCCGATGCGATCCTGCGCAGCGGTGTAGGCTTGACCGGCCAGGCTTGCCAATCGCTGGAACGAATTTACGTCCAGGAGTCCGTGTTTGAAGACTTCGTGGAATTGCTGGTCGCGAAAGCCAGCGCCACAAACATCAACTGGCCTGACTTGCATACCGGCCAGATTGGACCCTTCATCTTTCCGCCACAGGCTGCCAAGGTTCAGCAACACATCGATGAGGCCGTGGCAGAAGGCGCTCAGGTGCGCTGCGGCGGCCAGGTCGAAGAACACGGAGGCTGGTGGTGCCCTGCGACCGTGCTCACGGATGTGACTCACGAGATGAAAATCATGCGGGAAGAAACGTTTGGCCCGGTACTGCCCGTGATGCCTTTCAAATCTTCCGACCAGGCGATCAAACTGGCCAATGATTCGATTTTTGGCCTGTCGGGCGCAGTCTTTGCGGGCAGCCGCGAAGAAGGCGAGGCCATTGCCGAACGCCTGACAGGCGGCGCCATCTCGGTAAACGACGCCGGTCTGACGGCACAGGTACACGACGTGGAAAAGAACTCCTTCTGCCTCTCCGGCATGGGCGGCTCACGCATGGGCGACGCCGGACTGCTGCGCTTCGTTCGCAAACGCGCCATTTTGTTCCAATCGGGAATACCCGCTTGCCTGTCCGCGATGGACGAATCTCTGGCCGCGCGTGACCGATCCGGCGATTGAGTGCCGCATTGAGCAGCTCGGGGTCAAAAGATATAATCCCATATCATTAGGGCAAATAAGCCTGCAATCCACCTACAGGAATTCTGACCGTCATGTATGACCTCCTCATCAAGAATCTCCGGGTCGTGCGCGCCGAAGCCGACCGCGTCGACACCCTCGATGTCGCGATCAGCGATGGACGTTTCGCGGCGCTTGAACCCAACATCCACGAATCTGAAGCCCGTAAAACGATCGACGGCGCAGGCCTGACTGCCTTCCCAGGCGTGGTCGATGCGCACATGCACGTGGGCATCTATTCACCACTGGAAAAGGACGCGGTGACCGAAAGCAAGGCTGCCGCGATGGGGGGTGTCACGTCCGCCATTACCTACTTCCGCACCGGTCAGTACTACCTCAACAAGGGCGGCCCGTACCGTGATTTCTATCCCGAAGTTCTTGAAATATCCGATGGCCGATACTGGACCGATTACGGCTACCACCTGGCGCCGATCGCCTCTTCACACATCGATGAAATGGAGATGCTGCTGACCGAGCATGGTGTCAGCTCTTTCAAAATCTTCATGTTTTACGGCGGCTATGGCTTGCATGGAAAATCCGACAAGGGCGCCCAGAAAGAATTCCTGATGATCGGCGACGATGATTCCTATGACATCGCCCATTTCGAGTTCATCATGCGCTCGGCCTCGCGCCTGATGAAGAAATTTCCTGATCTCGCCGATCAGATCAGCGTTAGCCTGCACTGCGAACTGGCGGATATCCTCAATGCCTACACCAAGATCGTGCAGAAAGAAGGCAAACTCACGGGCTTACGCGCCTACAGCGCCGCCCGTCCGCCCCATTCTGAAGGCCTGGCCATCTGGATCGCCTCGTACCTGGCCTACGAAACCGACTGTCTTAACATCAACCTGCTGCACCTGACTTCACGCAAGGCACTGGAAGCGGCGCTGATGATGGAGAAGACATTCCCGCACATTAATTTCGGCAAGGAAGTCACCATCGGTCACCTGATGATGGACTACGACGTGCCGACCAAGTGTCACGCCAAGGTCAACCCACCCATTCGCTCGCGGGAAGATGTCGAGTATCTCTGGCAAAACGTCATCGAAGGCAACGTCAACTGGATCGTCAGTGACCACGCCTGTTGTTCCGAGGAGGTGAAAGTCTCCGGCCAGGAAAACCGTGACGACAATATCTGGATCTCGAAGTCGGGATTTGGCGGGACCGAGTACCTGTTGGCCGCCCTGCACAGCGAGGGCAGCAAGCGCGGTCTGTCTCTACCGCACATGGCGCGATTGACCAGCCTCAACCCGGCACGGCGCTACGGCCTGAACCAGAAAGGCGATATTGCCGTGGGTCTCGACGCCGACCTGGCACTGGTTGATTCAGGCAAAACATTCACGGTGCGCGCCGATGAATCGGAGTCCGGCCAGGGCTACACCCCGTTCGAGGGCATGGAATTGACCGGCCAGGTCGTCTCGACCTACCTGCGGGGTAATCTGGTATACCATGACGGCCAGGTTACCGGCCCGGCGCTGGGGCGCTACCTGTCCCGGCCCAGTCCTTCGAAGGCCGGCTGAAGCAGCACTCAGAACAAGGAAAATCGATGAGTCAATACGTGGAGTTCAGATACGGCTGGCCAGTGGTTCTGTCCTCCGCACTTGGCATTGCACTGGGCATGTCACCGCTGCCTTTTTACACCATCGGAGTCTTTGCCGGTTCGTTCGTGTCCGAATTCGGCTGGGGCATCGACCAGGTGATGTCGGCACTTGCCATCTTCACCCTGGTCGCCATGGGTTCCAGTCCTCTCATCGGATACCTGACCGACCGCCTCGGGGTGCGCAAGGTCGTCCTCACTTCCATCGTTCTGTTTTCCCTCAGCATGATGGCCTTCGCCCTGAATAATGGCTCGTTGACCCGCTATTACTTCATCTGGGGCTTCCTGGCCTTTGCCGGTGCAGGCACACTGCCCATCACTTTCACCCGCGCCGTTTCCAACTGGTTCAACGCGAAACGTGGACTGGCGCTGGGCGTTTCCCTGATTGGCACCGGCATCTCCGGGGCGCTGACAAAAGTCTATGCGGGTTACCTGATTGGCGAAGTCGGCTGGCGCATGGCCTACGTCGGCGTGGGCGCCCTGCCCCTGCTGATCGCTTTCCCGGTCGCGTGGTTCGCCTTCCGGGACATCGATGACCCCAAGGTCGCCGACAAGGCGGCCATCGTGGCAACACTGGATACCCACCACAGCAAGACCGGCGGCGTGTACGGGCTGACACTTGGGCAGGCCTTTCGTGACTGGCGCTTCTGGTTAATGGCCCTGCTGTTCGTGCCACTCTCTTTCGCCATCGGCGGACCCATTCCCAACCTGGAAACCCTGCTGGGATCCAAGGGATTCGACGTGGCGGACGCCGTTCTGTTGGCCAGCTTTATCGGGTATTCCGTATTGGCTGGCCGCCTTTTGGGCGGCTACCTGCTGGACCATATCTGGGCGCCGCTGCTGGCCTGCGTGATGCTGATGATGCCGGCAGCGTCCATGTACATGTTCCAGATCGCAGACCCAAGCTTCATCCAGACTGCGATCGCCGTCATTCTGCTTGGCGTGGCTGCCGGAATTGAATACGACCTGATTGCCTACCTGGTGTCACGCTACTTCGGCATCCGCAACTATGGCGCCATCTACGGAATGCTGTATGCGTTTTTCGCCCTCGGCGCCGGCTTTGGCCCGGCCGTATACGGCTGGTTTTATTCCAATCGCGGCAGTTATGACACGATTCTCCAATACTCGATGTACACGTTCATCATCTGCTCGTTGGCGCTGTTGTTACTGGGCCGATACCGCGACGAAGAGCTACAGGCCATGACCGGGGAATCTTCCCCTGCGCCAACCAAGACCCGAAAGGAGTGATGCCCAATGCCTGCTTACATGATCGTTGCCGCAACGATTTCTGATCGCGACCGCTTCATTCACCAATACGGAATCCCGGCCGGCAAGCTGGTGGCAAAATTCGGTGGCCGCTATGTGCTCAAAGGGCCCGGAGCCACGCTGCTGGAGGGTGACTTTGGTGCTGGTGCATCGATGGTCATTTCAGAGTGGCCGGACAAGGAATCCGCCCTGAAATTCTGGAATTCCGAAGAATACGCCGAGGTCAAAAAGGCCCGCGAAGGAATTGCCGACTGCCAGGTGCTGTTGATCGAAGCACCGACCATCAGTTCATAAGGAGACACAGCTTATGCGAGTCACAACCCACCTGCTTCTCTGGAGCGGCCTGCTGCTGAGCTCTGGCAGCGTTCTTGCGGTCGAGTTTGAAGATTACGATTACAGCCGCTTCTCACAGGAAGTCACCGAATGCGACCGTCTCGCCTCCCATGATCGCGACCCGGGGCACGTCGCACCGGGAGTCAGCAGTTCCGGCATGGACAAGACAGCTGCCATCGCGGCGTGTCACCAGGCCGTGGCTGCCGACCCGGAAAACCCACGACTCAATTATCAGCTTGGACGTGCCTATGGTTACTCAGGGCGCGGGGAAGAAGCGATGCCGTACCGCCTGAAAGCGCTCGAAAAGGACTATCCGCAATCGCTTTTCGTTATTGGTTACCTCTATTCCCTGGGCCGTACCATCGAGCCGGATATCTGCAAAACCTGGACGCTGTGGCAAAAAGGAGCGAAGTACCGGAGGTTGGCAGCACTGGTCGCACTGCCCCGGCACTATATGCGGGGTGACTTCGAGTCCTGCAGCGCTTCGCTCACTCCGGCTGACCTGCGCGCCTACCTGCACGAGGCGGACTCCCTCTCGAGCGACTACTACGTCGGCATGCTGGTAGAAGACCTGCTGGCCGAGGTCGACCGTCGCTATCCCGACTGAGACTACCTCAATGAGCGGATGGTCCTGGGTCACGATTGGCGTTGGCAACCTCGATCAGGCGCTCACGTGGTGGGTCGAACGTTTCGGGTTCGAGATCGAATCGCGCAGCGATGAACCGGACCGCTCCCTCGAGCAACACTGGGACCTTGGTCCCGGCAGCATCAAGCGGCAAGCACTGGTCCGGGCACAGGGTTGTACGCTGGGTAAACTGCATTTCGTCGAGTTCCGCGAACCGGAAGAAACGGTTCGGGCCCGCGCCAGCGTCTTCGACCTGTGCCCCAAGAACCTCGATATCTACGTCAATGACATGCCGCGCCGCGTGGCTGAACTGCGTGCCGCGGGGGTCGAATTTCGCACAGACACCTACAGCGAGGTCACCGCACCCAACGGGGTCCGGTTCCGTGAAATTCATCTGCCCGGTCACGACGACATCAATTTCGTCTTGCTGGAACTGCTGGATGAACACGTCACCACCGGACCCATGGGTTACTCAGGTATCGGCCCCCTCGTGACGATCGTTTCGGACCCCGAGCCCGAAAAGGCGTTCTACCGGGACCATCTCGGCCTGGAAATTCTGCACGACAACATTCTCGATGGGCCCGCCATTGAGAAAATGATTGGCCTGCCCACAGGGTCCGCCCTGAACGTGAGCATCTGGGGAAAACCGGATCAACACCTGGGGCAGGTTGAGATCATTGCCTACATGGGGACCCATGGGGCAAACCTGTACCCACGCGCAAAACCGGGGGCACGGGGCATATTCCAGTTGAACTGGTCGGTGGCCGATATTGATCTCACGCTTCAAAAGCTGAGCGCTTTGGGCACGTCATTTGCCGACAGCCTCTCCGATACCAGACTCTTCGGGCCTGCCCGCACCCTGCGCCTGCTCACGCCCGCCGGCTTCAGTCTGGAAATTCACCAGCCGCTCTAAAAAAAGGCCGGGCTCGATGAGCCCGGCCAGTTGCACTTACGGGGGTAAGTGTGGAATCAGAAGCGGTAGTTCACACGGACTCCGAACTCCCTGCGATCCAGCGGGCTCAAAGCCACGCCCTGCTTGGCTGTCAGGTAGGCGAACTGGGTCGGGCTGGAGAAATCGGTCCAACGCGAACCTGTCATCCAGGCGTCCTCATCCAGCGCGTTCTTCAGGAAAAACTCCACCAAATAGGTCTCGGCGTTGATACCAACGCGAAGGTTGAGCAAACCGTAGCCCGCGATGTGCGCCAGGTTGGACTCGTCGACATAGGTCTTGCCCTGGTAGATGTAGTCACCCCGGAAATAAGCCGGCCGACTGCCCATGTCAAAATACTTGGTAAGGGCAAGGTTGTAGCTCTGCTTCGGTTGACGCGGTGTCTGGTTCCCCGCCATCTGGGCAAAACCTGCGATCGGCTTGACAAAATTGAACTCGTAATCGGTGTACTTGGAGTCGATATAGGACCAGTTGAACTGCATGACCAGGTCTTCACTGGGCGTCCAGGTGGTTTCCAGTTCCAGTCCCTCGATTTCCGCGTTACCCGGGAGGATGATGTTGCGTGAGTTAACGAACGGCTCCAGTTCACCGGTCACCGGGTTCACCAGGGCTTTGCCATCACCCGGCTGCAGACCGTTGTTCGGGTTACAGGCCGCATCCACACCCATGTCATCGGGCCGACAGGTTTCGTTAATAGCGAAGGATGAACGACCCTTGATGTTCTTCCAGGTGTAGTTGTAGTACGCCAGGTTCACCTGGAACTGGCCGTCGAAGAAGCGCTGCTTGACGCCCACTTCCCAGGCTTCCAGTGTCTCCGCGTCCAGCGATTCGGCGATACGCGGGTCCTGGGCCAGGTATTGAGCCCGTTCGCGGTCATCCGCGTTGATGAAGAAGGTGTTGAAGTCACCCGCGATCATGCCTTCGGAGTAGCTGCCGTAGAGGTTGGTGTTTTCCGACGGCTCCCAGCGCAGGATGAAGCGCGGCAGGAAATCGTCGAAGGTTTCTGACAACACCGGGGCGTTGCCGCCAACGACCAAGGCGTCGCCCTTGGTCAGCTTGTCCTTGACGAAACGGCCTTCCATGATGGCGGTCAGGTTCTCGGTGATGTCAAAGTCGACCGAACCGAAGAAACCCGTGACTTCCCCCTCGTCGGTATTTTGCAGGGAGTTCGGGAACAGCAAGGTATACCCTGGCGCTCCACCCAGGCAGGCGCCCGGGAAATTGTCGGTCAACGGTGGGACCACTGAGAAGCACGAAGTGGTCGCGTCGCCACCGCCACCGGAGGAGAAGAACTCCTGCTCGTAGTAGCTGGCGCCGACCAACCAACGCAAACGGCCATCCTGCGGACTGACCAGGCGGACCTCGTAGCTCGAGTCTTCCGCCCACTGCGGATCACGTGAGAACCAACTCACCCGGTCGGAAAGATCGAAATCCCGAATGTGGTTGGAATATTGCTTGTTGAAGCCCGCCGTGAAGTCAACGGAGAAACCATTGTCCATCTCGTAGTTGGCAAACAGGCTGGCGCGCTCGGTTTCACGTGCCAGGCCGATGCCGGTCACGCGTGGCATATTCGGCAGGTTATTGGCGTTGTCCAGGAACCACTCGTTCATGCGCGGCGCACCGGCCAGGTTCGCAATGGGAAACAGCGGCAGCACGGTATTCTGGGAAATCACACCACCATCGGTGACCAGGGTACTGACCCCGGGGACCTCACCGCAGATATAGCGGGTGGGCCTGGCCGGGCCTTCGGGAGAGTCGATCACCTTGCCGGTACAGCTGTCGTTGAGAATACCCGAAGCGAATGCCGCCGCCGGCGCGCCGTCATCATCCTCGGAATAGCCGTAGCGGAATTTAAATGACAGGCTCTCAGTCGCCTGCCACTTCAGCACACCATTGAACGCGGTAGTTTCCTCGTCACCCAGGCGGCCGCCATCGGTCGCTTTGTAATGACCGTTCTTCTGGTACTGGCGCCCACTGACACTGAAAGACAGTACGTCCGCGATGAGCGGGCCTTCGACAATGAAATTCGCATCCATAGTGTCTTTACTGCCGTAGACCAGGGATGCTTCACCGGCGAACGCTTCCATATTCGGATCACGCGTAATCAGGTTGACCGCGCCGCCGAAGGTATTACGACCGAAATACGCGGACTGCGGACCCTTGATCACTTCGACGCGCTCGATGTCCATCAGTGAGAGAGAGGTGCCGCCGTTCAGCACGTAAATACCGTCAATGAACAAGGCGCCTGTGGCAAAGCTGGGCGAGAACTGCGAGGTGGTCAGGCCCCGGAATTGCAACTGTGTGTTGTAACGGCCCGGTTGCTGGTTACCCTGGTTCATGAACTGGAAGCCCGGGGTCAGTTCGCCGACGTTTTCCAGGTTGCGCAGATCCGCGGCCCGGATGTCCCCTGCTCCGAAGGCCGACATCGTGATTGGTATTTCCTGCAGTGATTCTTCGCGTTTGCGCGCCGTGACCAGCACTTCTTCGGGTGCGGTCCTGTTCGTTTCGTCTTGATCGGTGGAAGATTCCTGGGCAAACAGCAGGCCCGCGGGAAAGACAAGCAAGCCCAGCAAAACGGTGATGCTGGCCGACAGTGGTGATCGTTTCATGTGCAAAGCTCCCGGTTTCGGTTAAAAACCTAGTGAGTTAAGTTAACCAAGTTTCGCGAGTCCGTACCCCCGCTAACAACCCGGCAGCTACCCTCTTCATCCATCTTTATGCGTTTGATGGCCTTACGGCTTTAATCAAACGTCATATTAATATATCTTTAAAGCATTAGTGAGGTCAAAGACTCTTATGCCGCTGCTTCGCCTGAACCAAAACAGCAAGAAAAGCCTGACCCGGTCAGGGGCAAAATTGTTTAGCCTGATTCTCCTGGGATTGACCGGCGCCGCAGCCGCAACAGAGCCGATCGACCCGGTCAGACTGCAGCGCGCCACATTGACGGTCGCCAATCTCGAGGATTCGATTGCCTATTACCGTGATTTGCTGGGTTTTACCGTCAGCAGCCGCAGCGCCTATGACACGCCCGCCCTGCGCCAGATATTCAATCTTCCCGCCGGCGCTGTACCGGAACTGGTATTGCTGGATGCCGGCCAGCAACAACCCCGGACCCTGGCGTTGGTCGGTGCTGCGGGTATCCAAATCGACCACGATGAAAACCGCCGCAGCGCACCGGCCCTGATCTTCAATACCGCCCAGATGGACGCAATTCATGCGGCGATGAAAGCCGCCGGCCAGCAAATTTTGCTGCCCCCGACACCGCTGAACGATTTTTCCGGCAAACCCTTCGGCCGCGAGGCTGCCTACCTGGACCCCGATGGCGTGCGCGTCATCCTGTTTGAAGGCACCAACCACCATGACTGAAATCGCACTGCTCACACTCGCACACCTCCTTTGCCTGGTGTACTGGCTGGGTGGGGACCTCGGCGTTTTTTATTCCAGCTTTTTTGTCATTGACGAAAAACGCTCCCCTGAAACCCGCGTGGCTGCCGCCAAGATCCTTTTTGCCCTGGACCAGGCTCCGCGCCAATGCATGCCGCTTATCCTGGGGTTCGGGGTGCACCTGGCCCA
>JAHEFS010000136.1 GCA_024640045.1 Chromatiales bacterium
GAATACTGGCGATATCGAAGCAGGACGAGCGCCGCTTTTACTCGGCCCCCGGGAGGAAAATCCATGCCCTTCAATTACGCCACGGTCGATATCTGCAACGGCCTGTTGCGGACCTGGCCTTCGGATGAGGTCTGGTCGAAAGTGCACCCGGACCTGGACAAGGACATGGACGAGGTCGCGGCAAAAGTGGAACCCGTGCGCAAGGTGGTGCGCTCCGAAACCTGGGAACTGGTTGCTCGCACCAAGCCGGCTTCTGAGTAAATCCATCCGTCCAGGCTGACCGCCGCGACACAGCGCGGCGATTTTCAATTGTCCAGGTTGACTGACGGCGCGGTCAAAAAATGGTTGAATAACGTTTTCACGCAGCGGCCCCGACATGTCTCATAAACCTTTCGAAACCCTGGACCCCGAGAACTGGGAAGAGATGCGCACGCTCGCCCATCGGGCGGTGGATGACGCGCTCGATTACCTGCGGGATGTGAGAGACCGTCCGGTCTGGCAGGCCGTGCCAGAAGACGTGCGCGAGCGACTGCAGGCGCCGGCCCCTGCCCTGCCCAGCCCCCCGGAACGGGTTTATGACGAATTCGTGCGCGATGTGCTGCCGTATCCCATGGGCAATATCCACCCCCGGTTCTGGGCCTGGTACATGGGTAACGGCACCGTGATGGGCGCGTTGGGGGATTTCCTGGCCGCGGTTATGAACCCGAACCTGGGTGGCGCCAACCACGTCGCTCCACTGGTGGAGCAACAGGTCATCGGCTGGATGCGTGACATGATGGGCCTGCCCGCCGATGCCAGCGGCTTGCTGACCAGTGGCGGCTCGGCCGCCAACCTGATTGGGCTGACCGTGGCCCGCAACACCAATTGTGGATTCGACGTCCGGCACGAAGGGGTCCAGGCAGCATCCGGGCCACTCCGCTTCTATGCCTCGACCGAAGTCCATAGTTGCCACCAGAAAGCTGCCGAAACCCTGGGGCTTGGCAGCGCCGGGTTGTGCAAAATCCCGGTGCACGCCGACTACACCATCGACCAGGCGGCCCTGGCCGCACGGGTGGCCGCAGACCGCGCAGCCGGCATGATCCCGTTTTGTGTCGTAGGCAATGCCGGTACGATTAATACGGGCGCCATCGACGACCTCGATGCGCTGGCGGATTTCTGCGCGAGGGAAAAACTGTGGTTTCACGTTGATGGAGCGATCGGCGCTGTTGCGGTTCTCGCCGACAATGTCCGCGATCAGCTCAAAGGCATGGAACGGGCTGACTCCATTGCGCTGGATCTGCACAAGTGGATGCACATACCGTTCGAAGCCGGTTGCGCGCTGGTACGGCACGAGGCCGCGCACCGCGAGGCTTTCAGCCTGACTCCGGAGTACCTGGCGCGTGAAACCGACGCCAGGGGCCTCGCGACCGGCGCACTCTGGTTCAGCGATTATGGCCTGCAGCTGACCCGCCAATTCCGCGCGCTGAAGATCTGGATGTCGATCAAGGAGCACGGCCTGCAGCGCTACGGCCGGATGATGGCCCGCAACGTCGAACAGGCGCACTATCTCGGCCGCCTGGTCGAGGCCGAGGCGGAACTGGAACTGACCGCACCCATTGGGTTGGATATCGTCTGCTTTCGGTTCAACCCGGGCGGCCTGTCAGCAGAGCGGCTGGAACGATTGAATCGTGACATCCTCGCTGAGCTGCACGAGCAGGGGATTGCGGCGCCTTCCTATACCACTCTGGGCGGGCAGTATTGCTTGCGGGTGGCCATTTCCAACCATCGCAGCCAGAATGAGGATTTTGACCTGTTGGTGCGCGCAGTCCTGCGCCTTGGCCAGGAACTCCGGAGCCCGGCCTGAAGTCCGGGCAGCCTGAATGACACCACGCGCTGAAGCATGAATTTCGACTCCTACACCTTCCTGGTTTTCTGGCTGGCGGTCTTGCTGCTCTACCACCTGCCGATGTCCTGGTCGGGCAAGAAAAATGTGCTGCTCGGGGCCAGCTATGTGTTTTACGCGGCCTGGAACCCGCCGTTCATCGTTTTGCTGTGGATCTCGACACTGGTGGACTGGCACGCCGCCAGGAAGCTGGCAGCGTCTTCAATCCAGAAGCACAAAAAGCGCTGGCTGGGGCTGTCATTGTTCGTCAACCTGGGCCTGCTGGCTTATTTCAAGTACAGCGGCTTCGTGTTGGCTAACCTGGAGCGTCTGCTGGCCTCCATCGGTATCGAGCATCAGTTCCCGGAACAGAACCTGATCTTGCCGATCGGTATCTCCTTCTACACGTTCCAGACCTTGTCCTACACCATCGACGTTTACCGCGGCAGCCTCAAACCCTGGCACAGCTTTCGCGATTTCGCCCTGTTCGTCAGCTTTTTTCCACAACTGGTCGCCGGCCCCATCGTTCGCGCGAAAAGCCTGCTGCCCCAGTTCGTGGCGGCACCGCGGCATGGCTGGAATTCGGTCGGCCTGGGAACGGCGCTGATCATCCTGGGGCTGTTTCAGAAAAATGTGCTGGCCGACGGCATCTTCGCACCGGTGGCGGATCTTTACTTTGGCATGGATACGACCGACGGCATCCAGGCCTGGACCGCCAGCATGGCCTTTGCGGGTCAGATTTTCTGCGACTTCGCCGGCTACTCCACCATCGCCATCGGCGTGGCCCGCAGCCTGGGCTTCCGTATCGCCATGAACTTCAACGCACCCTATACCGCGTTGGGTTTTTCGGATTTCTGGCGGCGCTGGCACATCAGCCTGTCCCGCTGGCTGCGCGACTACCTGTACGTTTCCCTGGGCGGTAACCGGCGCGGACAGTGGCTGACCCTGCGCAACCTGATGCTGACGATGCTGCTGGGTGGATTGTGGCATGGAGCTGCCTGGACCTTTGTGGCCTGGGGCGCTTTGCACGGAACGTTTCTCGTGATCGAACGGGTCGGTGTCAGAACCCTGGGACGAAGCCTGGGGGGCTACCCGTTTCTGCAACCACTCTATGCCCTGATCACCCTGGCGGGCGTCCTGCTTTCCTGGGTGTTGTTCAGGGCTGAATCGTTGCAACAGGCCGGTGCCATGTACCAGGTGATGCTCGATCCGCGTGCCTGGACCCAGGTGATCAATGCTGGCGCTGACCGCCTGGCCCTGATCAGCTTCGCAGGATTGGTTGTGGCACAACTGGTGTTTCGCAGACACCGGCAAGAAGCATGGCTGTTGCGGCTGCCCTGGTGGCTGACCGCGCTGGCGTTGGGTAGCATGCTGACGCTGTTGTTCCTGTCACCCGCGCCTTCCCGCGCTTTCATCTATTTCCAGTTCTGAGAGGGACATGAAACGTCGCTGGCTAAAAAT
This sequence comes from Chromatiales bacterium, assembly GCA_024640045.1. Lineage (GTDB taxonomy): Bacteria > Pseudomonadota > Gammaproteobacteria > Xanthomonadales > SZUA-36 > WTJD01. The sequence goes on from JAHEFS010000136.1 coordinate 3,323, forward strand.
CTACCTGTTCGCAAGCCTGCTGGCCTTGTTGTCCATCGCCGGAGCGGAATCTTACTGGCGACATCTCGGCTATCGCGCCACGGTGATCGATGACAAAAACCTCTGGTCTACCGAGCGTTGGCGGATTGACGACAGCCCGCAAACCCTGGCGGTTCTCGGTGCATCACGGATACAACTGGGGTTCAACGCCCAGGCGTTCAGCACCCTGTACCCGGAATGGAAACTGGCCAACCTGAGCGTCAATGCTCACTACCCGGTCGCCACCCTTGTCGACCTGGCAAACCATACCCCGTTTCGGGGCGTCGCACTGGTGGCTATGGACGCCCACGCCGCTTTTGCGATCTACCAGAACATGCAGCAACCCTGGGTGGACTACTTCCATAGAGATTTTGGCCCCGGGTTGGCGGTACATGCCCTGCTCTCGGCACGCTGGCAGGAACACGTCGCGACGGCCAATCCCGATCTGTCATTTAACGGGCGGGTAGCGAACTGGCTTGGGGATTCGCGTAAACCGCCACTGACCTACGTCACCTTCGATCACCAGCGCTTTGGCCACGCAGATTACCGCCAGATTGACGCCGGATACCATCGCCGCTACCGGGTGGAAGAAATGACGCAGTTCTACCAGGACTACCCGATGCCCAGCCCGGATGACTGGCTGGCCGGCACCGAACCACTCCTCCGCGCTATTCGGACGATCCAGTCTCGGGGCGGGCAAGTGGTGCTGCTGCGTATGCCCACCAGCGGCGAGTACTGGCAACTGGACGAACGCTATTTACCGCGGCACGTGTACTGGGACCGCCTGGCCAGCCAGCAGGGGGTCACGGCAGTGCACTTCCAGGACATCCCCGGAATGGCTGACTACCCCTTGCCGGATGGTTCCCACCTGGATTTTCGCGACACCGCGGGCTTCACCCGTGATTTGCTGTTGGCCCTGCAGCATCGCGGTCTGTTGCCGGAGTCACCCTGACCGGACTGGGCATGCCGCCCAAGCGCCGCCTGGCCAGCTTTAATCAGAAACCTGGTATTTCAGGTACGCAGCGATGGCTTCACGATCTTCGGCGGAGAGCCTGGCCATGTTTTCCTGAACTTTCACCATCGAGCCGCCCACAACGTCGAACTCCGGGTCGATGCCGCTCTCCAGGTAATAGGCAATATCGCCCTCCGGCCAATCCGCCAAACCAGTCGGGGTGATATCCGGTACCTTTCCCTCCCCCTCCAGACTGCGCGCGCCGCTCAGCCAGGCGTCGAGACGCAAAGCGCCCAGGCCGTTGCGCGGCGTGTGACACTCACCGCAATGACCCGGTCCTTCGACCAAATATCTGCCACGAACCAGCAGCATATCGCTCTCATCGACAGGCCGGGCCGGCGTGTCCACGAGAAACAAGCGTTTCCAAAGCCCGAGAGCCCGTCGAAACCCATAGGGAAACTTCAACTCGTGATTGCGGGAGGGTGTTGATACCGGCTCCAGCGTAGCCAGAAATGCCCGGAGGTCCAGTACATCAGCCATGCTCATCCGGGCATAGGATGTGTAGGGAAAAGACGGGTAGTAATGGCGCCCGTCCGGCGCCACACCACGCATCATCGCATTAACAAAATCGAGGTCACTCCAGTTGCCGATTCCCGAACGGAGATCGGGCGAGATGTTCGGCACTCGAAACACTCCGTATGGCGTCGTTAACTCCAGCCCGCCAGGCAGGCGATCATCGCCTGCCTGGTCTTTACCGGGTTCAGAGTGGCACGACGCACACCCTCCTGCGTGAAAGATGCGCTCTCCGTTGGCCAGGTCCACAACGTGCCCGGGTAATGAATCCGGTGCCAGCGGCAGTGGTCGGCTGAGCCACCAGAGCATGGCCAGGCCCAACAAGAGCGCCCACACGATGGTGCGCAAGCCGGCAGACATGGGGGAGAAGCGCTACTCGTCCTTGATGCGATAACCGTCGTGGCAGCCCTTGCAGGTCTTGGTTACGCCGCCCAGGACTGTCTTTAACTCCTCCACGGATTGGGACTTCGCCGCAATGGCCGCGTCCACAGCCATGTCGTAGTCAACCAGGGCCTGCTCGAAACCGGCCCGGTCCGTCCAGATGGTGGACTTGGCTTCGGTATCGCCACCCGTGTCGGAACCGGGCGGGAACAGGCTGCCAGCCACGTCTGCCGTGTGCTTCATCGTGGCGAAGCTCGACTCGACCACGGATGCATCAAAAGCGACCTCGCCTTTGACCATGCCGACCAGGGGCTTAAGGGCGTCCCGGGTATCCTCCATCAACTCATGGCGTTGGTGAATCGGGTCTTCCGACCCCGCGAGTGCCGCCGAAACCATCAGGGCCGCGAAGCTGCCGAGAATCCATGCTTTCATACCTAACCTCCTTATTTGACTTTCAATTCTGTACAAACGATGTACGCCCAGCGCCGCTAATTTGCGAAAGAACAGCACTGACATTTTGACGAGCCTTCGACTTTAAACGGAACCACACCAGAGTTTAGCAAACCTGCTACGCAAACAGGATTACGCGTATCGGATCACGAGATGGCGGCAGCATGCAAGCTGTGTGGCCACCGATGAAGGCCTGGGTTCAGCTCTTCGACTTAGCGGAATTCAGGGCTTTGCAGGTCGCTTCATAGCCCAGTTCAGCCAATTCTTCCGCCCGGTGAAACTCGAAGAAACTCGCGGCCTCGCGGGGTATTTCGATGACTTCATCGGGAGCGTAAGCCGCCAACTTTAAGCGCGCAATGGCGCCCTGCATCACATCGATCGAACGGGTCAAAACCTCTGCCGCCGCCACGGTGTTCTTCTCTTCTCCTTCGGAGGAAAACCATTGATCGATGAACTGGGCAATCTTGTTGCGATGTTCTGAATCAGTTTGTGGAAGGCTCTTTTTTTCTTTCCAGTCAGCGCGCTCATGCGCCGGGGTCATGGCGTTCAGATTCACTGCGATGGTGAGGTCAGTGCTGTCATTGAGCGTTGGTGCAATGGGAATGGGATTGACCAGGCCGCCATCCACCAACACGCGCCCGTCCATCTCTACCGGTGAAAATACACCCGGCACCGCGCTGGAAGCTCGGATGGCCTTAAACAATG
>JAHEFS010000137.1 GCA_024640045.1 Chromatiales bacterium
CCAGGGGGGCCCTCAAGCAGGATGTGGCCCCCGGAGAAAAAGCCCATCAGCAATTCAATGACCAGACGCTCCTGGCCGACTATCGTCGCGTTGAGCGCTTCCTGAACCCGCAGCAAATTAGTGCGGATGGACTCGAAATTTTCCTTTGCCTGAAACTCAGTCGCCATTGGCGGCCTCATTGAAGTAACGAAATTGAAGTGCGCGGTGTGCAGGCCCCAGGGGCAAAGCGAACGGTTCGTTGACCGGCTGCGCTGGGGCTGGGCGATTTGCTGCCAATTGAGGCCTCTGGGAGGCGCTCTCAACCGGTAGCAGGCCAATACCTTGCGCGTGATCGACAGCGGTTGTCTGTGCGGCCGGCTTGCGCGGTACATTCAGAATTCTCAATTCGTCAGGGACATAATCGCTTTCCTGGTATTCGTCCGCCGTGGTCCTGCGGGATGGTTCCATCGAGGGGGCCTGGCCCACATCCTGTCCCTGTCCCGGCAGCAACACACGTGCGGGCGAACGGCCGTCTGCGCCCGTTTCGGACGGCTCAGCCGGGTCGGCGCCGGATGCGGTCACGCGGCGGAGCGCGCCTGAACTCCCGGTGAAGTCACCGGGCGCGTTCTGCCGTGTCTGGCGGTCCCCGGCGACCGGGGGCCCGGCCCTTGCCATGTCCTTCAATGCCGAGACCCAGCTGTCTGCCTGGGCCTGATCAAGCGCCCGTTGCTCGCTGGAAGGCTGAACGGTGGTCTGTGCCGACTCGACTGCCCCCTGCAGGGACAGAAGGAACAGACTCACGGCCGCAACCGTCACCGTGATGGCCGTGCGTAAAGGCGTAAAGGGGTTCCTGAGCGCGGGCCACTGCTCCGCGCTGGCGGTCGCAACCCGCTCCGCCTGTTCACGAACGACCAGCGAAGTGGTGGTTGCAGCGGTGATCTGCGAATTGACGAAGCAAACCGCCGAGAACAGATCGTGCGTATTCAGCCAACGGTCGACTGCGGCTGCCGCCGGACCGGGCGAAGGCATGTCGAGCGCTGCCATCAGCACCGGCGCAAGTACCGCCAGCAGCGCCGCAGTCACCCACCAGGTCATCGGCACCGCCCCGCGGAAGGTATGCAGGCTTGCGCATATCGCCAGTGCGCAGGCAGCCAGCATCAGGCCCAGCCTCCCGCGGTCGATCAGGCCCTGCAACCATAATTGGCGCTGCGCCTTGCGAAGAATTCTGCGGGTCGCTTCGTATCGCATGATCAACCCACGAACCAGGCCAGCCAGGTGCGGCGCCCTGCCCAGAGGACCGTGGCGGGAATGCATTGCAGAACAGCGAAGGCAATGATGCGGAGTTGGCCTTCGGCGAAAACACGCATGAGCGCGCGGGCGCTAAGGCAGCTGAGAATGATGATGCTTCCGACCCAGATTTGGCTTGTTACCATGGAAATCGACGAAATTCCCGAGAACTTTACCGCCAATACTAACAGCGGCCAGGGTACCGTGACCAAGGCCAAGACCCCGGCCCACTCAACCGAGGTCGAGTCGCCGGCCAGCCAGGGCCCCAGGTATAAGCCCATAATGCACTGGGTCATCAGTGCTGCGCCGGCCACGGCCAGACCGGTTGGCTGTGCCGCTTCACCCAGGGCCAGCCTGCCGATCATCCAGATAGCCAGCGCGGCGGTACCGGCCAGAGCCATGAGCAGCACGGGGCGGGTCACGGCCGCACCATCAGATAGAAGGACGCCGCATCGGCTGGGAAACCGGCTTGACGAGGGTTTTCGAACAGCAGCGCCATGGCCTCGTTCATCGCCCGCTGCCGGAAAATCTGCTCGGCACCCCCTGTATCCCAGGACTCAGGATCCGCGGTGGGCCGCCAATCCTCGCCAGGCCCCAGTGCGGGAACGGAGTATTTCTGGTCATCCCAGGCGAGCACCCCCGGAGGCGAGGATTCCGGGCCATGATTGATGATTCGTGGGGTGACCTCTTGCCATTCCATAGTTAATGGCGCCGGCCAGGCAGAGACGCCGGACGCAGTAAACTCATGACCCGATAGCAGTCGAGCGTCGAAGCTGACACGCGCGGCGCCATCGCTTCCTGAGCCCGAGTCCACCCGTAACTCCGTGGCCTGCAACGGCTGGAGTGGGCCAGCGCCTGGCAACGAGTCGAGGGTTACCTTTCCCCCAGTGCCCCGCACCCTCAGTAGCGAGACGAACCGCGCCACATCGGCACGGCTCTCCTTCTCTGCCCAGGTTACGCGTTCAGCGGTTTCGGCGCTCAGCGACCACGTCACCCATGCTATCAAGGCGGCCGCCATTGATGCGCCGACGAAAAATCGTGGCGCGAATCGACTCCTCAAGGCCAGCAGCAGAACCAGTATGTACAGGGCCAGGAACCAGGCTACCGATCTGACAGGACGGTTCCACGCCTCGCTTTCGAGAAGCGTCCGCAAGCTCCCTGGCGACGGCAAAGGCATTGGAGGCTCAGTGACCAGCGTTTTTATCGCTTCGCTGAGTTGAGCGGTCGATGGCGCCGCCACCAGGAACCGGCCGTGGCAACCCGCCAGCTCGAGAAAACTGGCGACCGCTGCGGGCGTGAAACCTACCACCACCATACGCCCGCAGTTCGCGGCATGCCCCCGAAGCGCCAGCAGCTGTTGGCGAGCCATGCCCTGCAGCGACTCACGGTGGATCACCAGCAAATCCATCGCGCCGTAGCTCGAGGCATGATAAGGCGCCGCATCGTTCGCCACGTGAACGGCCGTTATCCGATCGGATTCCAATACGATGGGCTGAGCAGACAACACGGCCACCAGTGGTAATGCAGCCTGATAACGTCGCAACGGGATTTCCGCCGTAACGGTATCCTGCTGGCCCAACTGCGCGTCCAGGCGTAACGGCTGGCCCGATGGTGGTGACAGGGGAACCCGCCAGACGAACTCGGTGTCGGGTTCGAGCAATGTGGTGTGGCGGTACACGACGGATCGATCAGCCAGCGCGAGTCGCAACGGCCCACCGGCTTCGCTGGCCACGCGAACGGTGATCTCCGTGGGTTGGTCCGCCCGCAGCCAGCCGTCCCATGCAGGTCTTGCGCTCACCACCAATGCCTCCGCAGAAGCGGGTCCGAACGCCGCGACCACGAGCAAAGTCGTCAGGGCCCTGCGCCTGATCACGGGCCGGTGATGACTACGGATTGATGGCCTGGTTCAGAGCGATCACGCTTCGGGCCGTGCACAGGTGCGGGTTTTGCTCCCACCAGCGGGAAGATCGTTCGTTGGCCCAGGAACCGTCGTCGCGCTGGATGCTGATGAGCTTGCTGGCCAGGTCGTTGCGCCAGTTGTGCACCACGCCGTTCGTATCCGTAACAGTCGGGTCTCCGAAGGCCTTCATGCTTTTCGCGAACGCGCTGTAATAAAAGAACAGCCCCTGGTAGTCCGGCGCCCCCGGGTTCTCATCCAGGGTGTAATTCGCCCTGATCCAGTCGTAGGCGGCCTGGATACGCGGGTCCTGCTTGTCCACGCCCGCGAACAACAGGCTGATCAGGCCGGCATGGGTGATTCCGCCGTACGAGTCGGTACCGCCATGGGGGCTGAAGCCGGGTGCATATATGAATCCGCCATCGTTACCGGCCCATTCCTGGTCATTGCTTTCGCTGCGGTTCTGGGAGCGGGTAATGAACGTCAGCGCCTTCTCCCAGACCGGATCGTCCGCGGACAACTGACTCCTGGCGAGCGCTTCCAAGGCCAGGTACTGGTTGGCCATGTCCGGGCGCTCATCGCCGCCGTAGCCGATTCCTCCATAATACTTGTGCTCGGGCGCATATCCCTCACCCTCATCAATCTGCAAATTCCTGAGGAAATCCTGAGCGCCGCGGATGACGTCCTGATAGGCGGGATTGCCGGTGGCTTGCAAGGCTACGATTGCAACCGCCGTGTTGTAACTGCGGTTCTGATTGGTTTCGCTGATCGACCCATCTTCATTCACGTGGTTTAGGATAAATTTCACGGGTCGGGTAATGAATGCCCCGTCTTCCTCGTTGTAGCCACGATGGCTCTCTAGGAATCCGCGCAAGGCCAGGGCCGTTATGCCTACGGAATTCGACCATGAGCCGTCATCAGCCTGCTCCTGCCGCAAAAAGTGCAGCCCGGCATCCACGGCCCGCCCCGCCTTGTCCTTGAGCGTTGCCTCCATTTCCTCCTCCGCCTGAGCGGCCATCCCGGTAAAAATGAGGAGCATGCACAAGGCTGCTAATTGAGCTGGATTCAGTATTTTCATCACACTTTCCCTACATTCTTGAATGTCTTGTGGCGAGCGGAAAACATCAACATCGCCATCGCAATGACGAGGTAGACAACGCTTGTCACGGCCACGTCAGGATATTCGAAGCGCAAGCCACCAAATGACGTATTTTGGTAAAACCAGGTCGTTCGAAGGTAATCATATTCAATTATGCCCGCAAAATAGCTCAAAGGGCTCGCCGCAACGATAAAATTGGCCACGAGCATCCGATCCGAGAACTGCTCAGCCACCACGCCGAGGTACAAAGGGGCCGCCAGGAAAGCCCCGACAATCAGCGAAACAAGGGTCAATGCAGCGAACGGACTGGACGTGAGGCCGCGAATCAGCATTAGCAGCGCGCTGAAAAGCAGAATCAGCACCAACACCCCGCCGGCGAGATGGACGCCGCCGGTCCCGGGGGGGGAATGACCGGTAAGTAGCGAGAGCAGGAGAAATCCGACTGCCGCCAGGGCAGCCCACATCACCACGAGCTGCAGGCGGACACTGTTTTTGAGGCCGAGTGGCATGAGGAGGATGGCCAGCCAGCTCACACTCAGCGCCAGGGAAGTTTGCATCGCCCCCGCTTCCGCATCCTGCGCCGCGTAGTGCATGCCTTCAGTCACGAATACGGACAAAGCCAGCAATGCCAACCAGCTCCCCAACCAGCCGAGCATGATCCGAAGGTTCATCGCACAAGCCTGCACACGCGAACACTTAGCTGTCAAGGTATTTTCCGGGATTTCTCGGGTGCAGGAATCGGCGTTGTGGGTTACTCTTTGCATTACGTCGTTGAATGATGCGAAGCGCCATGGATCCTGCCTCCAAGCTCAAGCTCGACCTGCTGTTCGAGGGCATCCGTTACTCGGACGCTCTCGGCCAGGCGGCTGAACATTCATTTCCAAATTTCTACCCCTATCGTTTCAAACCGGGCGAAAGGAATCCGACCGGGCAGAGCACGGCCCAGATTCCTTACCTGTTGACGACCTCCGATGGCACGCTCATCCGGGTCAAGGGGGCAGGTGACTCGAAGTGGAGTGTGGTCGGTTCTCGTTCTGAGAGCTACACGCTGATCAGGGACGGGTCAGTGGGCCTGGCAGTGGAGTTCGAACCCCTGCCCCGGTGGATGCAGGGGCAGACCGCTGACGGTTTCCCTATGGCCCGGGCAGGACTCAGCCTGCACGGCGACATGGGGGTGATCAACGTCGCGCCCGGCTGCGAATACTTCCTCGAGAAAGCAGACAATGTCTCAATGCGCTGCACGTTCTGCGCGTACGGCGCGCCGGACAAGCGCACGCAGCATCTGGGCCAGGTCGCGGGCAAGACCGCGCTCCCTGATCTCACCTATCAGCACATCCAGGAGACCCTGCGGGTCGCGCTGGGCGAATCGGACCTCCGCCATCTCTACCTGGTGGGCGGTTCACTGACAGACTGGCGGGAAGAGGGCAAGCGTTTCGTCGAAATCGCGCGGGCCGTGCGCGCCGTTAATCCGACTGGCATCCCAACGGCCTGCGGTTCCGGTGCCCTGCCCGACGACATGCTGGATACACTTTACGATGAGGGCCTGGTCGACGCGGTCTGCTTCAACCTCGAGGTATGGTCGAAGCCGCTGTTCGAGAAGATCTGTCCCGGCAAGAACCGGTTCGTCGGCTACGACCGATGGATCGGCTCCCTCGAGAGCGCGGTCGGGCGGTGGGGCCGCGAGCGGGTCTATTCGGCCATGGTGGCGGGGATCGAGCTCGAGCCGGAGCACGGCCTGAGCTGGCAGGAAGCCGCCGACCTCGCCATCGACGGCGCGGAAGACCTGTGCGCCCGGGGCATCATTCCCATATATTCACTGTATTGGCCTGTGGGCGGCCGCGATCATCCCGACTACCTGAATCGATTACGGTCGTACTTCGAGCGGCTCTCCGCCGGTTACCAGGCGTTGCGTGAAAAATACCAACTGGAGGTCTGGGACGGCTTCATGTGCCGGCGCTGCGCGTACATGCAGTTGGAGTGTGACCTGGATTTTGCCGCTTCTCAGCAGGGCCGCGCGCATTGAACCGCAGCACGCCAGATTCCCATTCGATCGTCGCGTTGTCAACCGGGTTCTGGCCATCACAGGTGCTGTTGACCTCCAATCGCATCGGGCTGTTCGAGGCCCTGGCGGCCGGGC
>JAHEFS010000138.1 GCA_024640045.1 Chromatiales bacterium
AATATTCTCAGCGAGCTGGAACATAAGCAGGACGGCACACCCCTGTGCCAAGGGACGGTGAACTCGTGAATCTTCTGGGAGAGCTGAAACGCAGGAATGTGTTTCGGGTCGGTATCGCCTATTTGTTGGGCGCCTGGGTGCTGCTGCAGATCGCAGATTTCATCCTTGACGTAATCGGCGCGCCTTCCTGGGCGCTGCAGGCGCTGGTAATGGTCGCCGTCATTGGCATGCCGGTTGTACTGATTTTTGCCTGGGTGTTCGAAATCACGCCCGAAGGCATCAAGCGCGAATCCGAGATTGACCGGACGGCCTCCATCGCCCCGCAAACCGGCCGCAAGCTGGACCGGGCCATTATCATTTTCCTGGCAGCGGCCGTGATTGTACTGCTGGCGGACCGATTTACCAGCCGGGAGCAGTCCGCAGAAAAGGGCTCAGAGCCATTGTCCCGCGAGACCACGGCACAGCCCATGGCAATTGCCGACAAAAAAGGGGGTCTGACCTCGACAGACACGGCAGCGGCCGAGGCAACCGATTCACCCTCCATCGCCGTGCTGCCCTTCGTCAACATGTCTTCCGACCCGGAGCAGGAGTATTTCTCCGATGGGCTGGCTGAAGAACTGCTCAACCGGCTGGCCAAGATCGACAGCCTGCGGGTTGCTGCCCGCACCTCTTCGTTCCAGTTTAAGGGCCAGAACCTGGACGTCGCCGATATTGGCCGGCAGCTGAATGTGACCAACGTTTTGGAGGGCAGCGTGCGCAAGGCCGGCAACCGGGTACGAATTACTACGCAGCTGATCAATACACAAAACGGTTATCACCTGTGGTCGGAGACCTACGAACGGGAAATGGACGATATTTTCGGAATCCAGGACGAGATTTCAGGCGCCATCACCAACGCCCTGAAACTCAAACTGGGCATGCAGGAAGTTCAGGGGCCGCCAACCAACAACCTGGAAGCCTATCAAATATTCCTGCAGGCGCGCTTTTTGCTGGCCAAACGCGGTGCGGCGAACATGCACCAGGCGATCTCCCTGTTCGACCGGGCGATTGAACTGGACCCGGCTTTTGCACGCGCCTACTCAGGAGCCGCATTTACCTGGGCTCTGATGCCCTCCTACGCCGGCGTCGACACGCAGATTGCACGGCAGCGAGTGCAAGCACTGGCCACACGGGCACTGGAACTGAACCCGAACAACCCCGAACCCTATGTGGCCCAGGCCCGAATCCAGCGATATTACGAGGGCGCAGTCGGTGTGGCGCAAAGGGATTTCGAGAAGGCCTATCAACTGGCGCCCAATGACGTCGATGTTGTCAACCTGTACGGCGACTTCCTGTTTCTGACTGGCCGACTGGATGAGGCTGAAGCCATGGAGCGCAGAGCGGTCGATCTCGACCCCCTGGCCGCGGTCCATCACGCCGACCTGAGTTTTGTTCTGCTGGCCCGGCACAAGAATACCGAGGCGCTCACGTTCGCTCGCACCAGCAGTCAACTGGAGCCCAATGTGCCTGATCGCCAGGATGCGCTGGTTTATGCCTTGGCTGTCAACGGAGAGTTTGACGAAACACGCCAGTTCATTGAACGTGCCGTTGAGCAAGTGGAAGGAGTTGAGGCTTTTGTGAACGCTTGGCGTTGCTTCCTGGCGTACCAGATGGGTGACGAAAAACGCCTGCGTACGCTGCTGGCCGAACGATTGGCGGAGGCAGATGAATTCAAGTTCAATACTTACTCTGTTGCGGCCTGGTACACGGTCTGGCTGGACGGAGGCAGCGCCGCAGTGCCCCTGCTGCAAAAGGCGCTGGAAGCCGAAGAATATATGTTGACCTGGCCGGAGATGTTTTTCCTGCCCGAGTTGTTGTCTGATGACCCGGATTTCCTGGCGTTCTGGGAGCAGCCCGGGTTACGCGAACTCATGGCCGTCCGCCGCGCGAATTGGAAGGGAGAGCGTCTGGGTTATTGGAAGAAGCGGGAGCAGCCATGAGCCCCCTGCAAATAATCGAATGCCGCGAGGCGTGGCGCTTACAAATGGGCTTTAAATCATGAGCTTTTTCGAAGAACTCAAGCGTCGTAATGTTTTTCGGGTGGGGATCGGCTACCTGATCACGGCGTGGCTGCTATTGCAGGTGATCGACGTGGTGATGCCGATCATGGCCGTCCCGGACTGGGTGCCGCGCGTGATCCTGTTGCTGCTGGCTGTGGGTTTCATTCCGGCGCTGATCTTTGCCTGGGCATTCGAGCTGACGCCCGACGGTCTGAAGCGCGATCGTGACGTCGATCGCAACCAGTCGGTCGCCCAACAGACCGGCCGCAAACTGGACCGGGCCATCATGTTCGTCATGGCCATCGCCCTGGCCTGGTTCGCCTGGGACAAGTTCGCGGGTTCCGCTCCCAAGCCACCGGCTGAAGCCGCAGCCAGACCCGTCGAGGCCGCGATGCCTGCGGCGCAAACTCCGGAATCGACACAGAAGTCGATCGCCGTTCTGCCCTTCGTCAACATGAGCGCCGACCCGGACCAGGAGTACTTTTCCGACGGACTGGCCGAAGAACTGCTCAACCGCCTGGCCAAGATCAACGATCTGCGGGTAGCGGCACGAACTTCCTCCTTCCAGTTCAAGGGCCAGAACCTGGACGTGGCCGATATCGGGCGGCAGCTGAAGGTAGACAATGTGCTGGAAGGCAGCGTCCGTAAGTCCGGCAATCGCCTGCGTATCACCGCTCAGTTAATCAGTGCTGCTGAAGGCTACCATCTTTGGTCGGAAACCTATGAGCGCGAGCTGGACGACGTCTTCGCCATCCAGGACGATATTTCCACCGCCATCACACAGGCATTGGAGGTTGAGCTTGGCACGTCCGGCAAAGCCCTTTCTGCCACACCAGAACGCAACCTGGAGGCCTACAACATCTACCTGCAGGCCCGTTATTTCCTGGCACGCCGCGGTGGGGACAACATGCTCCAGGCAGCCCGGCTGTTCAAGCAGGCAACGGACATGGAGCCTGGGTTCACAGATGCCTGGTCAGGCCTGGCATTCACGGCCGCGCTGTTCCCCAATTACACCGCCGAATTCAGCTCGCAGGAGGCATTGGAGCAGTGCCTGGAGGCGGCAGAAAATGCCTTTGAGTCGGACCCCGACAACCCGGAAGCACTGGTGGCCCGCGGCCGGGTTCGCTCCACTATCCAATGGGATTGGGCAGGAGCCCAGGAAGACTTCGAACGCGCACTGGCAGCAGCGCCCAACGACATCAACACCTTGAATTTTTTCGGAGACTTTCTCACCCAGACGGGTGATTTTAGCCGGGCGGAACAAATCAAGAAACGACTGGCCACGGAGCTGGATCCACTTTCCCCGATCCACGCGAACGACCTCAATATGCACTACAGCATCCGCGGCATGTACCCGGAAGCGCTGGATTACGCGCGTCGCGCCGTCAGCCTCGACCCGAGCAATGACATCCGCAAAGACGGACTGATCTGGGCGCTCATGAACTTGGGCCAGTGGGAGGAGGCTCGGGATTTGATGCATCAGTATGCCAAAACGGGCAGTGGAATCCCGGGAGGAAACCTGACCTGGGCAGTGAACGATGCCTATCTGAACGCAGACATTCCGAAGATTCGGAGCACACTGACTGCGCTCATCGAGCTCGAGCAAGCGCAGAAGCAGCCTTACTGGAACACCTCTATCGCATTTTATACCTTGTGGCTTGACGGCCCCCGAGCAGCCATTCCCTGGCTTAAGCGCGCCTACCAGGCAAGAGAGTACGGAATAGCCTGGCCCGACCCGTTCTTCCGGCCGGACCTGCTGTCGGATGATCCCGAATGGCAAGCCTTCTGGCGACAGCCTGGCCTCGCCGAGTTGATCGATTTACGGCGTACCAACAGCCCTGGCTACACGGCTAATTACAACTGGCGTGAACGGCCGGAGCAGCCATGAGCTTATTCGCGGAACTCAAGCGTAGAAATGTCTTCCGGGTGGGTATCGCCTACGGCGTGCTGAGCTGGTTACTGCTGCAGATCACCGATGTGGTCATGCCCATCCTGCAGTTGCCGGAGTGGGTCGCCAAGTTCGTACTGTTCGTACTCCTGCTCGGTCTGCCGTTGGTGTTGTTTTTCGCCTGGGCCTTCGAATTGACCCCGGAAGGCGTCAAGCGCGAGAAGGACGTGGACCGCAGCCAGTCGATCGCGCCGCAGACCGGCAAGAAGCTCGACCGGGCCATCATAGGCATCCTGGTAGTGGCCGTTGCCATTCTGCTCATGGACCGTTTTGCCGGGAACGATACGGGGCCGTCTTCGAACGCACCGGCAACCACGGACACGGCGCTCGCGACCGAACTGGATCAATCAAGCTCAACTCCGGCGGATACCCCCTCCGGTCAATCCGTCGCCGTGCTGCCTTTCGCCGCCATGAGCAGCGGACCGGACGATGAATATTTTGCCGATGGCCTGACCGAGGAGATTCTCAACTCCCTGGCCCAGATGCCGGAATTACTGGTCACCGCGCGTACTTCGGCGTTCTCATTCAAGGGTCAGGACATCGCGATCCAGGAAATCGCCCAGGCCCTGGGCGTTCAGCATGTCGTGGAAGGGTCCGTGCGCAAGTCCGGCAAGCGTCTGCGCGTCACTGCCCAGCTGATCCGGGCCGGGGACGGCTTCCACTTGTGGTCCGAGACCTACGACAGCACGGAAGCCGATACCATCGCCGTGCAGGAAGACATTGCCGAGAAAATCGCCCAGGCCCTCGACGTGGTGATGGACGAAAACAAACGTGAAGCCATGAGGCGCGCCGGCCTGCGTAATGTCGAAGCTTTCGTGGCCTATCAGAAAGGCCTGGAGATGTATGACCGGGCGCACGGCGAGATGAACCAGATCGAAGGTTTGAAGCTGGCAAATAGGTACTTCGAACAGGTGTTGGAGAAAGTTCCTAATTTCGCCCCCGCCTACCGGGAACACTCCGACCTGTATGTGCACATCCTGCAAGACAGCACCAATGGGATCACCTTGATTGGCGTGACTGATGACGACCTGGCGCACGCGCTCGAGTATGCAACGCGTGACTACCGCGCGGCAGTTGAGTACGCGGGAACGCCCGAGGAGAAACGCAGTGCTGAGCTGGATCTCGCCTATGTTTCAGGCAATTGGCTCGGGCTGACCGGCCGTATCGACCAGGTTTTGGCAGATGAGGGCTGCGCATCCGGCAACTGGCTGGCCCCCGTCGTGGCCGTGTTTGGGTATGCCAAGGCTTCACTGCGGCGAGTCACCCAGGACCGCCAGTGTGACCCGCTTGTTTCAATCAATTGGTTCACGGAAATCCGACTGCTGCTGTGGTCCGGCGACGCGATGGCCGCAGTCGAGCTAGGTCGCGAGGGTTCGCAAAAAGCGCCGGGAAGCTGGTTGAATACCGCGCTGACGCGTGCCTTGATCGCAGTGGGCAAGTATGCCGAGGCGGAGGATGTCATCAATAGCCAGCTGCAGGACGAAGAACTGATCGGTGTTTCGCGTATGATGCTGGCCGCGGCTCAGGGTGATGCTGCCCAGGCGACTGCTCTGCTGAACCAGTTACGCCAGGCCAATCCATCGGATTCTTTTTTTGGGCTGATGGCCAGTGCCTGGTCAGGTGACCGGGAGGCCGCCAACAGTCTGGCCAGCCAGGTGGACCAGCGCAGCTATGGTGCGCAAAGCCTCGTTCTGACCGCTTATTGGTGCGCCTGCGGGGCGCCCTGGGATTTATTTGCGACGCCGAATTTCGCCGCCAAGCTGGAACAGGCAGGGCTGCCCTGGCCACCGGCTTCGCCCATCATATTTCCGCTCAAGGACTGGTAGACCGATGAAGCTGTTCGAAGAACGGGCTCATGAGCAAGACAGCACTTCCCTGTGCTGCTTGCATGTCGCTGCGCAGACGCGTGGGTCTGCTTCGCTCCGACGCTCGCACTCGACCGAAGTCGAGGCTCGCGTTGGCACATCCCTGTGCCAAGGGACGGTGCTGCAATGAGCTTTTTCGAAGAGCTCAAGCGCCGTAACGTGGTTCGCGTTGGAACGGCTTACGTGGTCGCGGCCTGGGTGTTCCTGCAGGTGCTTGACCTGGTGATCGAGTACGTCAACGCACCCATCTGGATCATGCACATCACCATGATGATGGTCGCCGCTGGTTTTCCCTCTTCGCTGATTTTTGCCTGGTTGTTCGAGATCACGCCGGAAGGCGTGAAGCGCGAAAAAGATGTGGACCGCAGTAAATCCATTGCGCCGGAGACCGGCTACAAGCTCGATCGGGTCATCATCGTATTCCTCGCTATCGCCGTGGTCTTCCTGCTGGCTGACCGGTTCACCTT
>JAHEFS010000139.1 GCA_024640045.1 Chromatiales bacterium
GAAAAATACCAGGCGAAGCCGGGCTGGGACTTTCTCACCGGCAGCCGCAATGACATCGAACGGGTGATGACCGCCTTCGACGCCTTTTTCCGCAACAAGATGGACCACCAGCCGTTGACCTTCATTCGCTCGCCGACCGATGGCAAATGGATCCGCCTCTACGGATTGCTGAGCGGTAGGGATTTTTTGGATGAATATCAGAAAGCGGGGCTCTAGTATGACCACTCCCATTGACAGACAACCCGCCTGCCGGGTGACCTTTACTCTTTTCTGCCTGCTGGCAATGCTGCTGCTCGCACCCCTGACGGTTTTCGCTGCCGAGCCACTCGTCAAAGGGATGGCCGACGAAGAGGTGATACGCCTCGGTGAGCAAATGTATCGCGATGGGCTGCTGCCTAACGGCGAGCCGATCATGTCCTATGTGGCCAACGACGTGCCGGTGGACGGCACCTCGTTTACCTGCGTCAGCTGCCACCTGCGCAGCGGCATGGGCTCGATCGAGGGCGAGGTGATCACCCCGCCGACCAACGGCAACACCCTGTACATAGCGCGCAAACCGTTTATCGAGGGTGCCGAGTTCGTGCCGTATATCCACAACTACTCGGTCTATATCCCTGAGCGACCGGCCTACACCGACGAGACCCTGGCCACCCTGATCGCCACCGGCATCGACCCGACCGGCCGCTCGGTGCTCGCCGCCATGCCCCGCTACGACATCGCGGACCGCAACATGGAGATCATGATCGCCTACCTCAAGACCCTCTCCGACGCGCCGGCGCCGGGTGTCACTGAGGACCATATCAAGTTCGCCACGGTGATCGTCGAAGGGACCGACCCGGTCAAGGTCGAATCGATGCTCATCCCGATCCAGTTCAGCATCGACCGCAAGAACAGCCTGACCGAGGCGTCAAAGCGCAACGACCGGGTGGCGCGCATGGCCTATAACATGCTCGGCACCCTGCACGCCGTCACCTTCTCCCTGGAGAAGTGGATGCTGAGCGGCCCTCCCGAGACCTGGCGAGCCCAACTTGAAGATTACTACGCCAAGGGCCCGGTCTACGCCCTGCTCGGCGGCATCTCGGAAACGACCTGGGAGCCGGTGCACCGCTTCTGCGAAGACCACCAGATCCCAGACCTCTTCCCGATCGTCGACGAGCCGGTCATCTCCGACACCGACTGGTACACCCAGTACCTCTCACGCGGCCTGCGCCAGGAGGGAGAGGCTGCCGCCCGCTATCTCATCAGCATGGCCGAGCTCATCAAGGATCGCAAGATCCTGCAGATCATCCGCGACACGCGGCGCGGCCGCTCCATGGCCGAAGGCTTCCGCGATGTCTGGGCGGAGGCTGGCCACGCCCTGCCCACCGAGATACTGCTCGCCGAAGGCCAGGAATTGAACGGCCTACAGCTGCAACGGGTGATCGCCGAGCACAAGCCGGAAGTCATGATGTATTGGGATGATGAAGACACCATCCCCAGCCTGGCCGGCCTGATGGGTCTCAAAGCCGCACCCGGCATCGTGATCGCCTCGGGCACCTGGCTGGGAGACGCCCTGTGGTCCATTCCCGAAGAGCTGCGCAAAAGTCTTTACCTGACCTATCCCTACCGCCTGCCGCAGGAGGAAGTCCGCTTCGATCTTCAGGCCAAAAAGGTGCTCTCCGGCAAGAACGTCAAGGAATACGATCCGATCATCCTGCGCCAGTCTTTCATCACCCAGGAGGTGCTGGGCAAGGCGCTGATGATGATGCGCCAGGAATACTACCGCGACTTCCTGCTCGACACGATCGGCATGTTCGAAGACCTCTACCTGCCGCTCTACGAACGGCTCAGCTTCGGCCCGGGCCAGCGCTACGCCTCCAAGGGGTGCTACATTGTCCAGCTCAGCAAGGGAGAGAAACCGCAACTCGAAAAACGGAGCGAATGGTTGATCCATTAAAGCCCTCGTTGTGGACTCTAATGGAATTTTAGGTTTTATGTTTTGAATTGAATTAAGAATTAAAAATTCAAAATTGCTCCACTCTAAGGAGGTGTCATGATCAAAACCTACATATTGATATGGCTTTTGCTGGCATCCCTGCTGCCGATGGCAGTATTCGCCCAGGATGCTGAAAATCCTGAAGAGCATCGTTCCTGGAAGGTCAACGACTACCGCTATGTCCCCGGCAGCGACCAGGACGACCCGGTGACCGGTCTGTCGCTGTGCGGCACCCGCTGCAACGCCATGACCGCCGATTACCTCAGCGTCCTCAGTGCTGGCGGTTATCGCATTATCCGCATTGCCGAGAATCGCGAGTTGACCGTGCCGCTGGACAACCCCTTTATCGGTGGCCATTGCGTCTGCATTGCCGACGAGTTCCTGGTCAAGCTCAACGAATACGACGGCCGGGGGCAGAACCGCCAATAGGGTCTGCTGCTCTTGTTAACCATTTATAAATTTTTACCCGCTGTTTCTTCCTGAAAATAAAGGACCTGCTGTATTTTTTTTGTTATTCTAACCACATATATTGTTGTTTTTTCACACAAAAATTGCCGTGTGGCACATATTTTGACTTTTTTTCTACCATCCTGGTAGTAATTCTAAATCATATAGGTTATAGTTTTTATAAAATGTGTTAATATGCAATTGTGGGTGCGGGAATGCACAGATTTCATTCTTGTTGTTGACCCTCTTAATAAAGATATGGAGCATTTGGCTACCTCCATTTCCTCCAAACACACATTGACGTATTCTTTAAATACTACTACTCTTTAAACACTACTGCCTTAAGTGCATATTTAACTTTTGTTAAAATTAAGACCATTTTAATCCCAGTTGATGGGCGTATGGTTAATTATATTTACTCAACAAGGTCAGATTAAAATTAGACAAATTTCACACAAACAGGTTTTCAGTCATTGGGAGGAAATTTTATGAAGCAGCTACTTACTCTGGTCATGGTCATCCTGCTGTCAGGTTCACTTGCCACGACAGCCCTGGCAAAGAGAGAACTCAAGGACTACGGCGACAAGACCAAGACCTACGACGCCAAAGATGACAATATCAACGCAAAGCACGACAAAACTTTGGAAAAGGCTGCCAAGATCCGGGATAAGCGTGAAACCAGCCTGGAGAATGTCAATAAACTGCAAAAGGAACGGCAGAAGAAAATCAAACACGACGATCCTGGTAACAATCAGCTCGACAGTTGATCTTCCGTTCCATGGCAATTATGAACCTATTTATTGGGAGGCATCACGAGATGAACAACAAGATATCACGCTTTTTCCTGACGACACTCATGACGGCATTCACTCTGCTTTTTTTGGCAGGCAGTGCCGTTGCTTATTTGCAGCCTATTCCCGCCACACCCCCTGGCGGGCCCGGTTCCACCCTCGGCGCGGGCGAGGTTGCACGACTGGTCGCGCCCGGAGATAACCCCGACTACCTGTCCGCGGCGAACTGGGCCTATACACCGGTAATCCGCAAGTTCGTCGATCCGCTGCCGAATTTGTGCGTCCCCTCCACGGCGAACGGTCTGTGTGATACCAACTATCCGATCCTGGATGCTGCGGACATGGCCAACAAAAATGTCCCGGTCGCCATCCCGGACATCGTCACCTATCCGGGCTCCGACTACTATGAGCTCGAAATCGTCGAGTTCGAAGAGCGGATGCACTCCGACCTGCCAGCCACCAGGCTGCGCGGCTACCGCCAGGTCGGCATGGCCACGGATACCACCGCCTGCTCCGATCCGGTGCTGGGCCAGCCCGATGCCTGTACGGCTGTGAACAACACCCTCGACTTCACGAATTCTTATGCCCACTATCTCGGGCCGGTGATCGTCGCCCTGAAAGACCGCCCGGTGCGCGTCAAGCTGTACAACAAACTGCCCGTCACCAGTGCAGGCGGCGACCTGTTCATCCCGGTTGACCAGTCGATCATGGGCTCCGGCGAATACCACATCGATTTCGATCCGTCGACGATCGATCACCAGCAAGTCTCTGATAGAACCGGCAAGTTCACGCAGAACCGGGGCCTGCTGCACCTGCACGGCGGCCGCACCCCCTGGATCAGCGATGGTACGCCGCACCAGTGGATCACTCCCGCCGGCGATGCCGCTGCAGCAGATTACCCGCAGGGCGTCAGCGTGGTCAACGTCTCCGACATGCCGCAACCTGAGCCCGGCGACGGCTGGCAGACCTACTACTGGACCAACCAGCAGAGCGCCCGCCTGATGTTCTACCATGACCATGCCTGGGGCATCACCCGCCTCAATGTTTACGTCGGCGAAGCGGCCGGCTACGTGATCCAGGATGAAACCGAACAAACACTGGTCGATTCCGGCATTCTGCCCCAGGAAGACCTCGTGCTGGTGGTGCAGGACAAATCGTACGTCGATGCCGAACTCGTCGACAATCCTTATGATCCCACCGGGCCCCAGATTCCGAAGATCTACCTGACCGATCCGACCTGGCGCTGGGGAACCGGTACTGTAAACGGTACAATTGCCGGTTCAAGCACCATTTTCGAAAATGGCGCGCCGATCCACGAACCGAAGACCGGCGATCTCTGGTGGCCGCATGTATACATGCCCGCCCAGAACCCCTTCGACATCACCGGCATCGCGCCGATGGGACGTTGGGCCTACGGCCCCTACTTCTGGCCGGCGACCAACAACCCCGAGCAGCCGGTCCCCAACCCCTACTACAACGAGTGGTGCGACGTTGCCTACGATCCGACTCCGGGTGATGGCTTGACAGAAGCCGATATCGCCCAGAACGAGCTGGAAATCTTCGGCTACACCACGATCAACGGCGTCCCTTACTGCCAGCCGTTCGAAGTGCCGAGCACGCCGAATCCCTCCTGGGGCGCGGAAGCCTTCATGGACACCCCGACGGTTAACGGAACCGCTTACCCGGTTGTGGAAGTTGAAGCCAAAGCCTACCGGATTCGCATCTTGAACGCCGCTCACGACCGTTTCTTCAACCTGAGCATGTTCATGTCCGACCCGGACCTGGTCAATCCCAACAATGTGATCACCGACGTCGCCGGTACGCCGAACGACGAAGCGGCCCTGACCGCGGAATCCGCAGCCGTCTGTGCCACCTTTCCTGGCACCGGTTGCGCAGAAGATACCGAAGTCCGCATGGTCCCGGCCGTTCCCAATCCCGCGTTCCCGCCCACCTGGCCGACTGACGGCCGCGAAGGCGGCGTGCCCGACCCGAGCCAGGCAGGGCCCGACTGGGTCATGATCGGGAGTGAGGGCGGCTTCCTGCCGCGGCCGGTGGTGATTCCTGCCAACCCGGTCGACTGGAACGTCGACGTCACCACCTTCAACGCCGGCAACGTCAACAGCGGCTCCCTGATCCTCGGTCCCGCCGAGCGTGCCGACGTGGTGGTCGATTTCAGCGGCTATGCACCTGGCGACACCATCATCCTTTACAACGATGCCCCGGCCCCCTGGCCGGCGGAGGATCCACACTACTCCTACTTCACCGGAGCTCCCGACCTGACGGACATCGGTGGTTATACGACCACACCGCCAGGGGTTGGCCCCAACGTCCGTACCGTTATGCAGTTCAAGGTGAAAGCCGCAACCTCGAGTTCAACTACGACCGGTGCGTTCAGCCTGGCCGCGTTGATGAATGAATTCAAAGCCACCACTTCAACGGTCTTCCCGGTTGAGGGCGGTGCTTTCCAGGCCGGCCAGGATCAGCTGATCGTCGGTCAGGGCAACCTGAATCCGACCGGCGACCCGGCCTTCTATGAAGCCTTTGCCTTCGATGGCACGAACTCTAATGCCATCCAGGAAACTTACGACAACACCTATCCGACCAGCTACCCGAACTGGGGTATCAGCCAGATCAACTCCAAGGCGATCCATTTCTACGGCGTCGATGGCAATCCAACTTACACGTACGATGCAGCGGACAACTCAACCCATCCGCTTGACAACACCTATGATCTGAACGGCGGCATGCCGCTGCTGTTCAAGGCGATTCAGGACGAGCAGGGCGAAACCTTTGACGATTACGGCCGCATGCGCGCCGGTCTCGGTATCGAACTGATCAACGCCGGCAACCAGCAGGTCAACTTCATGATCCAGACCTACAGCGATCCCGCTACCGAGATCCTCGAGGAAAACGGCATCCAGGTCTGGAAGATCACCCACAACGGCGTCGATACCCACCCGGTGCACTTCCACCTGTACGATGTGCAGGTCATCAACCGGGTCGGCTGGGACGGCTTCGTGCGTCTGCCCGACCCGAC
>JAHEFS010000140.1:0-1614 GCA_024640045.1 Chromatiales bacterium
TTCATTCACTTGATGAGCGAAGTATCCAGCGCTTAATTAAGCTAGAAGTATAATACACGAATAATGATACGTATGATTCGTTTATACTCCGCGTGAAAAGGTCACCTGAAAGATCCGGGTTTTTCCAATCAACAGTCATTTTCCGGATGCTGACGTGGACCAACCGGTCCGGTTGGTTCGGCGAGTAGAGCTCTGCTTACGTCCCCATTCCCCTAAGGCTCGGAGAGCCGTTTTGCTGCCACCGTAATCCCAAGGGATATATTTTTGTGCATAATGTGGTGGCATTTTCACTACTTTCACCAAGTAGGGGTTGATATGGCGAAAGTACTTATCGTTGATGATTCCGCCACCTATCGTCTTCGATTACGCCAACTGGTCAGGAAGCTCGGGCATGACGTTGTTTTGGCGCATGATGCCGAGGAGGGCCTGGAAATCGCTCATCAGGAGTGCCCCGACGTGATCCTGATGGACATCGTTATGCCGGGTATGAATGGCTACGAGGCCAAGAGATCTTTGGCGCGAGATGAAGTCACCCGGTCTATTCCCGTTATCTTCGTAACCTCGCAAGGTGAGGAGACTGATCGTGACTGGGGAATGCGGCAAGGCGCCGTAGCCTACATCACCAAACCCATCGACCCAGAAGAGTTGCAATCCGCGATCACTGTCGCCATCTCCGAATAATCGTTTTTCACACTTCCAGCAGGAGATTCGAATGACCATTCAGGTAGGCGATACCATTCCCGAGGCGACCCTTGGTGTGATGCAGGGCAAAGGGCCGGCACAGATCAACACCAAGGACTATTTCGGTGGCCGCAAGGTGGTGTTGTTCTCGGTGCCCGGTGCGTTCACCCCGACTTGTTCTGCGCGGCATCTGCCCGGTTACGTCGACTCGGCGGAAGAATTTTTCAACAAGGGTGTCGATGCGATCGCCTGCATGGCGGTTAACGACGTGTTCGTCATGGGGGCGTGGGGCAGAGGCGCAAACGCGGACCAACTCGACATGCTGGCAGATGGCAACGGCGATTTCGCCCGCGCACTGGGCCTGGAACTCGATTCCAGGGCCTTCGGAATGGGTATGCGTTCCAAGCGCTTTGCGCTGGTGGCCGAAGATGGTGTGGTGACGCAGTTGTTCCTGGAAGAGCCGGGTGAATTCCGGGTCAGCTCAGCGGAGCATGTATTGGCGAACCTGTAGAAGTTAAACGCAGAGCACAAATGCCTACCGCAAATTACGCAAAAAAAATCGAATTACAAGAAGGTAACCAGTGCTTGGCCGTGCCAAGAACAAAGCACTTCTATTCTTCTGGGTGTTTGCAGCGTGTTTAAATTATGTTTCGAGCCAAGACGCTACCACTGACAAGGAATAACCCTGAATCAATGGCGTGGAGTGGCCGGTTACCCATGATCCAAGTTAAAAAAATTCGTGTAATTCGCTTTTTATTGCGTAATTTGCGGTTTGCTTTTTGGCTTAGAGCTAAGTGCCCACCTTAACTACGGTGCGGCCGCGCATTTCGCCCTTCATCATGGTCTCGAAAGTTTCCCCCATGTCATCCAGCCCGACTTCATTGGCCGCGATGCTGTCCAGCATGCCTGGCTTCCACGGCCCGGCCAGTTTTT